>WQXV01000173.1 GCA_009781565.1 Actinomycetes bacterium | reverse complement strand
TGCTCGACTGCCTGCTCGACCCCCTCGACCACCTTTACGCTGATGATCAGATCAAGATACTCGGTACCGTAATCCTCCTCGGTCGCCGCGCGTATCAGGGCAGAGTCGCTCGAATGGAAACGCGCCTTGTCGACATAGTCAGGGTCGACCACGAGGGTCACACCACGGTCGGTCAACGCTGGCAGGACCTCAGCAAACACCTCGTCGACGATCGATGCATCGATCAGAAGCGACTCGGCAGCATTGCATACCGACGGCCGCTGGCACTTCGCATTGACGACGATATCGCGTGCCATATCGATATCAGCGCTCTTCTCGATATAGATATGACAGTTGCCCGTCCCGGTCTCGATGACAGGAACTTTCGAGTTCTCGACCACACTGGTGATCAGTCCTGGACCACCTCGCGGAATGAGCAGATCGATCATCCCGCGCATCCCCATCATGTCGCTCGCACTGGCACGGTCTCGTGCATCCACCGCCTGTATCGATGCTGAAGGAAGCCCTTGCGCTTTGAGTGCTTCGGCTAAGACATCGACCAATACTGCGTTGGTCTGGCGGGCAAGTGATCCTCCTCGAAGGAGCATGGCATTTCCGGTCTTTACCCCGATGCCTGCTGCATCGCAGGTGACATTGGGGCGGGCTTCATAGATCATTCCAACGACACCCAAAGGTACGCGTACCTGTTGCATCTGGATACCTTCGGCGATCTCACGCTCATCGATGACCTCTCCGAGGACTTCATCGAGATCGGCAAGCTCACGCAACGCATCGCCACAAGCTGCTAAGCGTTCATGATCGAGCATCAGACGATCGATGATGTTCTCGCGTATACCATTTTCTCTCGCGTCTGCGATATCGAGCTGATTCGCCTCAAGGATGACCGTCTCATTGTCGATGAGTGCATCTGCCATGGCATGAAGCGCTTTATTGCGTGTCTCAAGATCGGCTGATCCGAGGACCTTTGACGCATCGCGCGCAAGGAGGGCTTGTCTCGCTACGTTTATATCGTTCATCGTGGCCCCTTTCACGGTTCACCGCACCATCTTACGAGAGATTTCTCGCAAAGACGGTTCCTGTGCTAGTTCCAGCGACCGCTTCTGTGACCGCATTAGCACCTCGCCCATCGCACAGCGTCATGACAATACCGGAGTCCATGAGGTCCCTTGCTGCTTCAAGTTTGGTCCTCATACCTCCGCTTCCCAGTCGCGAACCCGCATCGCCCGCATCGGCTATCATCTCGTCAGTGATCGCTGCGACCGCGTCGATTCGCCTCGCTTCGGGGTCGAGAGCTGGATCACTCTCGTAGTATCCATCGATATCAGTCAAGATCACCACGTGGTCGGCTTCGATCAACTGAGCGACCAATGCAGCTAGGGTGTCATTATCACCGAATGCGATCTCTTCGACAGCGACGGTATCGTTCTCATTGACGATCGGAATGGCGCCCAGTGCCAGTAGGCGCTCAAAAGTATCATGTGCATGCGCATACGCCGTCGCATCTTCGGTATCGTTCTTGGTCAACAGCACCTGCCCGATCGGAAACCCCCGACGCCCGAATTGGGCACCGTACATCTCGACGAGGGCCACCTGCCCGATGCTGGCGCATGCTTGAAGTGAGGGGATATCGGACGGACGTTCATCCATGTCGAGTGTCTCGAGACCTGCCGCAATAGCTCCACTGCTCACCAGAACGACCTCATGACCAAGACTGCGTAATTCCGCTATCTGATCGACCAGTGTCGCGATAAAGTGATGATCGAGTTTGTTATGCGCATTGGTCAGTGTATTCGACCCCACTTTGATGACGATACGTTCGCTCATCCTTGGCCACTCGTCCTTTCCGTCTTATCGACCAGCTGCTCCATCTCACGCGCACGTTGCTCGTCAAGTGTCTAGCTTTCTCCGTCGAATTCGAACGCGCGTCCGCTGATACGGACCTCATCTCCTTCACGAGCTCCAGCTGCGATCAACGCATCCTCGACTCCGGCGCGTTTGAGACGATGCTGCAAAAATATCACTGCCTCTTCATTATCCCATTCGGTCTGCACGACCCATCTCTCGACGGCACGACCCTTCACCCGATAGATGGAACCTGACTCACGGGACACGATAAACTTGTCTTGATCACGTTTCTTGTCTCGATAGACATAGTGTTTCTCGGTACGTGCCTGTGCCAATGACTCCTCTTCAAGAGTTAGACGTTCACGCTCGTCGGCGACCCAGGTGCCGACAGCTCTGATAAATGAGTCCATACCTTGCCCTGTTACCGCTGACACCTTGAAATAGGGTAGATCGTGCGCATCGCAATATGCTTTCATGCGGTCGCTTCGCTCTTCTGCCCCTTCTGCATCACTCTTATTGCCGACCACGATGACCGGGCGTTTTGCAAGCTCTTCGGTGTGTGCCGCTAGTTCTGCCGTAATGACCTCGAAATCGTTGACCGGATCGCGGTCCTCCCATCCACCCGAGAGATCGACCACATGCAAGATGAGTGCGCT
>WQXV01000172.1 GCA_009781565.1 Actinomycetes bacterium | reverse complement strand
GCACTCCTCTAGTTTTTGGTATCATTGTTCCTCGCGTGTATGTGGCCCGTTCGTCTAGCGGTTTAGGACACCGCCCTCTCAAGGCGGAGGTCACGGGTTCGAATCCCGTACGGGCTACCACCACCTCTTTTGAAAAGTTGGGATGTCGTCTAATGGTAGGACAGCGGGTTCTGGTCCCGTATGTGAGGGTTCGACTCCTTCCATCCCAGCCACTTCCTTATTCATGCTACCTACAATGAAATCATTTCTTGAGTGTTGTTGCGCTCTATTTGTGTCATTCCTGCGCCCTTATTGCCTTGCTTTACTCTGGCTCGTCGAGTGGAGGTTCGTTGGCCGCTGCATCATCGGTCTTCGGACTGCTGATTTCAGATACGGGGGGACGGAGAGGGTCGAGAACCTCCATCGGATCGAAGAGGTCCCACAGGTCGTCGGCCACCCCGATACTGTTGAAATAGATGCGGTATCCATCGATGTTGCGACGTCGCATGCGCAGATAATCCGGTGTCAGAATCACGTTGTAGGGCTCAGAGCTCACCCCGCAAAAGATCCTAAACCCGTTGGCCATGAAGTGCGCGAGCTTCGCTTCGCCCAAATTATATTCGCCCCAGAACTGGACGTCTTGCCCGAAAGCCCAGATCATCACATCGGTCGCACCGACGATGGGCTCGACATTGCGCATCCAGCGCTCCGTATCATCGACGAGATAGCCCAGAGGGTCATCGCCTGCTTTGAGATGTCCCCAGGTGTGAGAGGCGAATTCCCAGCCATCAGCCTTCATGGCGTCAGCTACCTCTTTGGCAATGCTGCGCTCTGACTCAAGGGAAAAAGAGGGATTATGTTGCAGGAATGCTCGTTGCTGCCCATCGATCTGAGAGTGATTGATGTCGTAGGTCTCATCGGTGCGATATCCCAGTACCCCGTTATATCCGGTCAAAGCGATGATTCCCTTCGCCCCTTTATATGAGGCGTCTGGATGCATATCGATGAACTGATCGAGTAGCGGAACGATATCATAGGCCCCATAGCGTACCGATCCATCCTCTGCGAGATATTCGGAGACGACATCTCCGGCATCGTTGATCACGAGCTTGTTGGCCATACCGTATCCATCATTGGTGTGATAGTAGCTCACGTCATCGATCGAGAGGACGAATGCCTTCTTATCGGGCGGCAACATGATCGTGCCCGGCTCGAAGATGGCCCTACCATTCTCATCGGTCGTCTCATGTACCAGATCATGGATGCTCACCAGCACAAAACCGCGCTCATACATCTCTTGGGTGATCATATTGAACTCGGCCATCGTGGTCATCCACTGATTGAGCCCACGCGATTGTGCATCATAATCGTGCTCGGCAAAGGCACGCTCAGGATCGACGATGAGGCTGTGATAGAAGATGTGGGTCACCTCATAGATATCGACCGGGACCAGTGTGGCCATCGTCGCCCGATACCCATCGATCTTTGCCAACATCTCGTCATCGTTCTCATAGTCTTGCCAAGATGCGATATGCGCGATCGCTCCCTCGTAGTCATAGCGAGCTGCCATGATGTCAGCTTCCTCAATGAACGTGTCGCGCTTCTTGACCTTGTTGACCTCTACTTCAGCGGCACTGTTGTAGAAGATATCACGTTTGACCAGGCGCGAGAAGTTGGCGTCTTCGACCTCGGAGGTGCTGAGCAGGGCAAAGAGCACCACGGTGAGGGTGAGCGCGCTGACACTGGCGACCACGATCAACTTGCGATGAGCACGGAGCCAACTGCCCCGTGGGATGCTATCGAGCAGTCCTTGGTAGAACGGAGCCGTTTGAGGATGGGGAGGTTTCTCCCTGACCCGATACTCGATCTGCGGGTATTCGTCTCGTTTATACATGAAGCTCCATGACTCCCCTGAGCGCATTCAGCCGACTTGACAGACTTACACCTGCATTATAGCAAGGTTAAACCGGGGCGTCCGATCCACTCACCTGTATCAGGATGATCGATCCGATCACGAGTGCGCCTCCCATAATCAGCGAGAGCGTCATCCGCTCCCCTAAAAAGAGTGCGGCGATGATTCCTGCGATGATGGGTTCAGCCATCGCGGTGATAGCAGCATGGGTGGCAGATATCAAACGCATGGCATTGAGATAGAGCCCAAACGCCAACGTCGTCGAGGTTATCGAGATCACGATCAGCATCAGAGCGGTCCGTAGATCGGCAAATACCGCCAGTATCGGAGCTGGTCCGAGCACGACCAACCACATGATCGAAGCGCAGACCATACCGTAGAACTGGAGCCCGAATGGCTCGAAGCGTGAGCCGGCACGTGATCCCATCACCGTGTAGAGCGCAAAGAAGAATGCTGAAGTAATTCCCCACATCAAACCGCGAGGACTGATCGAGAGGCCTCCCTCGCTGAACGCACCCACGGCGATCGCGCATCCCAACAACGCCCCACAAGCTCCCAGCACCGTCTGGACGTGAAGCTTCTGCTTGAATATGAGAACGCCAGCCGCCAAGGTGAAGAGCGG
>WQXV01000171.1 GCA_009781565.1 Actinomycetes bacterium | reverse complement strand
TCGGTCGGTGCTCCGACCAGATCTTCAGCGAGCGATTCGAAGGTAAGTTTCGTACCATCAGCTGACAGGGCGCAGACATATGAGTAGGAATCGTCATTGCCGCCCAAATCGTCAGGTCCCGCGCTTACGAGAATGTTATCCAGTGACGCGACATCACAGAGGAACACTTGGCAATCATACGTATCAACCGGTGCTCCCAACATGTCGCTCGCACGAGATTCGTATGCGACTTTCGAACCATCAGCTGAAAGCGAGGGATTACCAGACCAATCATTTCCTCCAGCACCACTGCCTCCCACCGTGATGAGATGGGTGGTATCTGTCGCGATATCGGTGATAAAAATATTCTCTTCGCCGTTTGCTACAGCCCCCACAAGATCAGTGGCTCTAGAAGTAAATGCGACCTTGGAGCCGTCATATGAGAGAGAAGGCTCGAATGAAGCAGCATTTCCGCCCTCGCCAGCAGGACCTGCTGAGATCAGTTTGGTGTTCAGGGGGACATCCGCATCCCAGACATAAACGTTGTTGATTTCATTCGGTGACGCTGCTCCCAATACATTCGTTGCGCTGGTCTGGTAGGCAACTTTCAGCCCATCTCCGGAGATCGCCGGATCCCAGCAGTCGTTGTCCGTACCTCCCTCATCACCGCCGTTGTATCCGACCGATACGAGAGTCGAATGCCCGCTTCCGACCTCTGAATAAAAGATAGAGCTGTACCCGTTGGTCGGTGCGGCACCATTGAGGTTCATCGCCCACGACCCATAAGCGACCTTCGTGCCATCATCAGAGATCTGTGCATAATAGGAGCTTCCATCGGCATCTCGGCCACCAACACCGACACTGATAAGGGTGTTCTGCTCGGTCGCGCGATCCCAGACATACACGTCACTGTTCTGCGAAGATGATGGCGCACCGACTAGATCTAATGCGTACGAATCAAAGGCAACTTTGGACCCATCTGCCGAGACCGTCGGACGGTATGAGTTGCCATTCGCGCCATCTCCTGACTCTCCCTTTGTGACCAGTATGGTCTCATCGTTTTCACTATCCCAAAGAAAGATGTTCCTTGAGTTGCCGTTGGTCTCAGCCCCGATCAGATCGGTCGCCCACGATTCGAACACGACCCATCTACCATCAGCAGAGATCGCGGGATACTCCGAGTTATTATTAGCTCCCAACCCGGTCGGTCCTGCACTAATCAAGAGCGTGGTAGACAGCACTGAAAGAGCACCGCTGACCAGTGGTACCAAGGTCAATAACAGCACCAACGCCCCCACCAGTAAAGTTCTCATAATCGTCTTATGTCTCATGTTCGATCCCTCCGTATCAATATCACACCAAACAGCGCGAACGGTCATCCATTGCCCGCGCATGTCTTTACGCACTACAGTCTAGCAGAATGATCGATAGGGTGATGATATACTAGCCAACGATATCGACCTGACATAAGTCGGCACAAAGAATAGAACCATTTCGATCGTGAAAGGAACCTGCATGGACCCACAGGCAAAACTTGAGACGGTCGCTTCGCAGTTCAAAGAAATCATCGGCCATGATGCTGAGCTACCCCATGTCGCGCTGGTGCTGGGCAGTGGTCTGGGCGCTCTTGCCGAGGAGGTCGAAGCCTCGATGACTATTCCTTTCTCCGATATCGAGCACTTCCCCGTCTCAAGTGCTCCCGGCCATGTAGGCCGATTCGTGTTGGGAAAACTCGGTGGTGTTCCGATCATCGTCATGCAGGGACGCGTGCACTACTATGAGGGCTACGATATACCGGATGTCGTGCTTCCGATGCGGCTACTCGCCCATCTGGGAGTCGAGACGTTCATCTTGACCAATGCGTGTGGGGGGATCCAAGACGGTATGCGCCCCGGCGATCTCATGCTGATCACCGATCACATCGCCTCGTTCATCCTCTCGCCTCTGCGCGGGCCCAATATCGATGAGTGGGGTGTGCGCTTTCCCGATATGACCCATGTGTATGATCATAAGATGCAAGAGACTATCAGGGAGGCGGCAAAGAGCGTTGGTATCGATCTGAAGGAAGGTGTCTATCTTCAGGTGCCTGGTCCGGCATTCGAGACCCCCGCAGAAGTGCGCGCCTACAAGATCCTTGGCGCCGATGTTGCCGGCATGAGCACGGCTGCCGAGGCGATCGCGCTCCACCACTTCGGGGCACGTGTAGCCGGTATCAGTTGTGTGACCAATCTGGCCGCAGGTCTGGGCAGCAGATTGTTGACCAGCGAAGAGGTCAATGAGGTGGGGGAGCGGGTCTCACACAAGTTCGCGGAACTGATCGCTGAGACCTTGAAGAGGATGGGGTAGCATGCGTGCGATCTATTTCGATGGAAATACCGTCCAGTTTAAGACCGACCATGAGGTGCCGGTTCCCATAGAAGGCGAGTCGCTGGTCAAGATCTCCCTTGCCGCACTGTGCAACACCGATCGCGAGGTCATGCGTGGCTACACTCCCGGTTTTTGCGGAGTCATGGGTCATGAGTTCGTCGGTATCG
>WQXV01000170.1 GCA_009781565.1 Actinomycetes bacterium | reverse complement strand
TGTGCTGCCCAAGGAAGCTTTTGTGGACTTCATGAGCGAAGGCGCCATGAACAGCCAGGACGGTATCTTTGTCTACGGCATCGCCGATCCCAGCATCAAAGATCTCTTGCCCCCTCCGCTCGAACTTGCCGATCCCGATAATCCGATGGTCTACATCTACATCGTCAACATCCGCGAACCAACGTTTGCCCCTTGGTATATGGAGGGTGGCATCGCGGTGCTTGCCAAGCTCGGCGATACCGTCGGCGCTTATTTCTTCAGCCTGTTCGTCAGCGGTCCCGGTGCCCTGATGGCGGCGTATAGCGGGCGCGATGGGTCGGGTCTTCCCAAGAAGCTCTGCGAGAAGATCGTGGTCGAGCGCAAAGGCGAGAGCGGGCACTGCTATATCGAGCGCGATGGGGTACGCCTGGTCGATGTCGAGCTTGAGATGGGCGCCTATAACGTGGATGATCTCGTGCTTGGGTTCGAGAATGCCGCTGATGTCGAAGGTGGCATGGTCGGAGAAGGCGGATGTCTGCTGCATCGCTTCAAGCTTGAGGATGGGTTCAAGAACATGGAGATTATCAAATACGACTCCCCTACGACCTATCACACCTGGGAGCCGGCGACCGCGACGGTCAAGCTGGTATCCTCGGTCGATGACCCGATCGGCGAGATCCCGCTCAAAACGGTCCTTGGTGCAGCCTGGTCGGTCAGCGACAACGTGGTGACCGGAACCAGTCCGATCTATCAGTATCCCGATGATGAGGCAGCCGATATCATGCGTTATCTGTATGCGGGACGCTACGATACCTCGTTGCTTGATGGCAGACGACATCAATCTTATTCGTCGTAGGAAGTAAGAGCTGTCGACGGCATCACTAAGCCCGATAGGAAGGAGCACGCGCATGGAGTTTCCCTACGATCAGTCGTATTTCAAGGACAAGACCGCCGTAGTGACCGGTGGCGGTGGTGGTCTGGGATTGGCTCTGGCAGAAGAGATGCTTGACAGTGGAGCATCCAAAATAGTGATCGCCGATATCAACCAGGACCGTCTTGATGAAGCGATGGCACATCTTAACAAGACGTATGACGGTCGCGTCAAGGCGATCGTGTGTGATGTCACCAAAGAAGACGAGGTCAAAGATCTGATCGCCCAGTCGCATGAATTCTTCGATGGCTCTCTCGATCTGCTCTTCAACAACGCGGGCGCTGCGTTTGGGGGATGGTTTGACGACTTAAGCGATGATGATTGGGAAGATGCATTCGATCTGAATTTCAGGAGCGCGCTCTATGGGTGCCGAGCAGCCATTCCCCTCATGCTCGAGGCGGGCAATGGGCAGATCGTCAATATCATCTCCGGTATCGCGCTTGTGCCAATGGCCAAGCAGTCCCGCTATGCGGCGACAAAAGCTGCGCTTAATGGTCTGAGCCTTGCATTGCGCACCGAGTATTGGGATGACAATATCAAGATAAGCTCAGCAACACCAGGTACGACCGCGACCCATATCTTTGCTGATGCGAATCAAGAGATTCCACCAGATGCTCAAACCCCTCACTACTCAGCAAGTCGGATTCTGGATGGGGTCGCAAAGAACAATCGCATCATCTTTGGGAGTGATAGTGACGCTGAGAGTGGCAAGTGGGCATTTCATCCCGATGCACAAGTTGAGTATGACCAATACCTCATTCCAATCCTGAAGGCGCGCAAAGAAGGGGGAACCGGGCTCTAGCTTACAGCTCGCCTCATTTCATAGTCGACCTGCGAAATTTTTGTGGTGAACCCTAGAGGATTCGACCTATAGGTCCCCGCCAGTCGTCCCCACTTTTTGCTATATGTCGTCATGACGACTATAATGAGGACTCTCTTAACCATGCATCAGTACCACGCATTGCTGTGCTGTGTCAGCGCACCGGCACTGCGTCATCCGACTGAAAGGGGTGTCACCCATAAAATACCTCTCGGTTGCCCAGACCGCTCAGAAGTGGGACCTCTCGAAGCGGCAGGTTCAGCGCCTGCTCGCGCACAACCGGATCGATGGAGCGATCAAGCCGGGGCGTGACTGGCTGATCCCTGTCGACACTATCCGTCCCGAGGATATGCGCCGCCGTGACGCAGTGCAGTATCGTGAGCTGAACATCGAGCAGATGCGCGAAGTCGATGAACTCGTCATCTCCTATCTACGTGGCGACTTCGCTGCAGTCATCGACTTCTACCGACGCCATAAGGACGATGTGGTCTTGTCGCTGTCGATCTCGTTTATTACCCTTCCCTCCGCTATTGCCACCGGTGATTTCGCACTGCTTACTCGCATCGAGGCATTTCTCAAGGACGTCATCGCAGCGGATATCAGCCAAAAGGCGACCATCGTCGCCGAACTGGCGCTCTCCGGCGTCTATGTCAGCGCATTCACGCCTGATCTGATACCGGACTGGCTCAAGACAGGCGATTTTTCTGTGGTGCCTGCAGAGTTCATGCTCGACGCGGCCTTCAAACGTGCGAAATACTACCAGTGCCTGGGACGCTTCGAGTCCACCCTCTCCATCGCACAGAC
>WQXV01000169.1 GCA_009781565.1 Actinomycetes bacterium | reverse complement strand
TCCCGAGCCATGCATCTCGCGGTATTGGTCGTAGAGATCGAGGCAAAGAGAGCGCGCATTACCTTCGCACGATTCCAGCTCATCACGTTTGGCTATGACAAACCCGAAACCGGGTACTCCTTGGATACATTTATTTGACGAGCTGATCAAGTAATCGATACCGAGCCGCTTCATGTCGATGAGAACCCCACCAAACGAGCTCATCGCATCGACGATGAGTTTCTTGCCGCGATCCTTGACGACCTCTGCTATCTTATCGAGTGGATTGAGCATACCAGTCGTAGTCTCACAATGTACCATTGCCACATGGGTGATGGCGGGGTTCTCGTCAAGAAGACGAGCGACTGCATCAGGATCAGGTGCCTCGGTCTCGGGCAGGGTATAGGTAAGATAGTCAAGGCCTAAGATCCGACTTATATGCACCATTCTTGTCCCATAGGCTCCATTGGTGATGATCAGGACCTTATCGGTAGGCCCGATCACCGTTCCCAACGTCGCCTCGACAGAGAAGGACCCGCTGCCCTGCATGAGGACGACCGTGTATCCGTCGGCATCATCGGTCGCGAGCGCTACCAGACGGTGGCGGATCACCTGGACGATCTCCTCATTATAATCTGAATCCCAGGTGCACCAATCGCGCAACATCGCGTTTCGCACTCCTTTTGAGGTCGAGAGAGGACCTGGCGTGAGGAGCAGGTAGGGATTATCTGGAATGAACTCATACATGGATGACCTCCCCGAACATGTTCCTGTCCGTTGTTTCGATCGTATCGATGAGCTCTGGCAGATCGCTGAATCTCTCAATCACAAAATCAGCCCCTGCCTTGTAGTAGTTCTGCTTCGCCTCGTCAAAAATCGCTTCTCTTCGAGTCGTGTCCAGCTCATCACATTCATCTTCAGAGAGTCCGACCATACTCGACCCTCTCAACACACCTGCACTGAGACATCCTGCGAACTTACCCTCTTGCATGTCCGCTGCGGTATCTCCTACTTTGAGCACATGGAGCACCGATGGGGTCTTGAGCAGCTCGATGTTGAGCCAGATCATGTTGGGAGCTGGCCGACCGGTCCCGACATCCTCGGGACAGACAAGACAGTCAGGGCTGTAGCCCAATGCCGCCGCTGCGGGAGCGACCAATGCCATCATCTCGTGTGAATAGCCGGTCGTCGAGCCTATCGCGATGCTTCTATTCCTGAGTTCTTTCACAGTCTCGAGCACATCAGGAAGCAGCTGGCAGTGAGACAGGAGGACCGACAACAACGCTGGCTCGAATCGCTTATAGATATCGTCGACATCCTGCTCAGTAAACATATCTCCTCTCGTCTCTTTCCACAACGTCATGAGACGGTCGCCATCCAGCATCTTTCTGATATGGTCTTTTTTCTCCATCCCCATTGGCGCACGTGTCTCCTCGATTGTGGGAGTGATCCCGAAATGCTCGAACGCTTCAATGAAGGCATCGACCGGTGCGAAACAGCCATAGTCGATCGTGGTTCCCGCCCAGTCCAAGATCACCGTGTGGATCCTGGGATGCTTACGTGCCGATCTGCTTTCCTCTTCGTTGTGGACAACTTCATCTTGATGCGTCATCTCAACTCCTTTCATCAGCTGCTTACCAGCGGTGTATTGAGGGCGATGGAGGCATTCTCGAGATCCTCATCAGCCCTTTCCTTTCGACTCGTCCTCTTTCGGATCACTTTGATACCGATCTCGTAAAGGATCCTGATCAACACGTTGATCAGCAATATGAGTAGGCTCATCGCGGCTGCCTGCCCAAAGTTGCCGGCCTCCTCCATATGGGTGATCGCGATCGCAGCGATCTTGAACTGGGCGCTGTAGAGGAAGACGACCGCCGAGACGGTGACCATCGCGTTGACGAAGAAATACATACCGATCTCGAGGATGGCCGGCAAAGAAAGGGGGACGCTGACGCGCAAAAAGGTCTTCCATTGCGGGATATTCATACTGTCGGAGACACTCTCGAACTCCTTGTCGAGCTTTTTGAGTGTGCCGGTGGCGGTCAGAAACGGCACCGAGAAATAGTGGATGATGTTGGAAAGGACCAAGATAATGATTGTTCCATAGATGAAGTTGAGCGGGTTGCTCGTGTTGTTGAAGAAGAAGATGTATGAGATACCGATCACCATTCCCGGTAGTGCCAGCGGAAGGACCGAGAGCAGCTTGCCATACTTTCTCAACCACTCCTGTCCGGCGGTCTTCTCGATCAGATAGGCATATATGAAGACGAAGATCGTACCGAATACTGCGGTCAGCCCTGCCATCTTGAGCGAGTTGAAATAACTGTCCATACCACCGGCTGATTGGTTGAACTTGAAGTTGCGCAGCGTGAGCGCCAGATTGTAGGGGTATCCCTCGGTCAGTCCTCCGATGAACAGCGTTGCGATCAACATCAAGAAGAAAAGGGTGACTGAGGCGCACAGGCAAAAGAAGAAGACGTCGCGCGCCCTGCCCTCCTTGACCGCTAGCGTTGTCGCCTTCGCGTTGATCGTCGAGGCGTTGGCGCTGTTTACCAGGCGATCGGCGATAAAGGAG
>WQXV01000168.1 GCA_009781565.1 Actinomycetes bacterium | reverse complement strand
TGGTCGAGCAGTATGTATTGAGTTGGGATACGAGAAAGCTAAGTCAAGCCGCACTTGAGGCGCTTGCGGTCATCGCCTATCGTCAACCGGTCACCCGTGCAGGCATCAATGCCGTGCGTGGAGTCAACAGCGAAGCAGTGATCGGCTCGCTCCTTGAAAAAGGACTGATCCGTGATGTGGGGCGCGATCGAATGGGGGGAAACGCGATCCTGTATGGAACCACCCTTCGTTTCCTCGAAAAATTCGGACTTACCTCTCTCGAAGATCTTCCAGATATCGAGCAGTTCAAACCGGTCCAAGATGTCGCTGACTCAATACGAGAGCGTCTCGACTCAACGCTACCGGCCACCAACGATCAGATCGAGACGCTTGAAGAAGACGAGACGCATGAGGACAACGACAACAACTACAACGACGATGAACTCCACGAGACCGACCACTAACGACGAATATCCCGTGCGTCTTCAAAAGCATCTTGCTCGAGCAGGCGTTGCTTCACGTCGTGGAAGTGAAGATCTGATCAGCTCTGGTAGGGTCACCGTCAATGGCGAGGTCATCACCTTGCTCGGTTCCAAGATCATACCGGCACACGATGTGGTCGCTGTCGATGGTGTGGAGATCCGGACGAATGCGGATCCGGTCTATCTGATGCTGAACAAACCAGCTGGATATATATCGACCATGAGCGATCCCCACGCACGCCATACCGTCGCCGAATTAGTCCCGACCGACCAGTATCCCGGGTTATTCCCAATCGGTCGCCTGGACGCCGATACGACCGGTCTGCTCCTCTTCACGACCGACGGAGAGCTCGCACATCGTATTATGCATCCCCACTACGAGGTGCATAAGCGCTATGACTCACAGGTCGAGCGACGTCTGCGCGATGGCGAGATCCAGTGGTTGAGCGATGGTGTTATGCTCGATGATGGCCTGACCGCTCCCGCCCTTGTCAAACGCATCGAACCATTTGAAGTGTGTGAAAAAGCAATCGAAGGAGAGGTCGATCATCTCTCTCTATGTATCCATGAAGGACGAAAGCGCCAGATCAGACGCATGCTCGATACCATCGGACATCCCGTCATAACACTCCAACGTGTAGCGATCGGTGATCTTGAGCTGGGTGATCTTGAGCTGGGTTCATGGAGACTCATCGATAGACAGGATATAGAGACGCTTATCGAAATGTGATGCTCGATTGTTCGCCGCTCATCGTGCAGTTCGGTACAATGGCATAACGGATAGATCGACGAAGGAGTCGTCATGATCATAATATTGAAGCCCGATCCCGATCCAACTCAGCTAGAGAGTCTGCAAAGTTGGCTCAGATCGCGCGATCTTGATATACATATGAGCCAAGGTCAGACTTCGACCATTATGGGGTTGGTCGGAGATACCACCGTCGTCGACATCGGCCAGATCCGTATGTTCGATATCGTCGAGGATGTCAAGCGGGTTCAAGAGCCTTATAAGAAGGCGAATCGAAAATTCCACCCACAAGATACGGTCATTCCCTTGGGGGAGGGCACCATAGGCGGAGGCTCGTTCACGCTGATTGCAGGACCTTGCTCTGTTGAATCAAAAGAGCAGATCCTCGTAGTGGCGCAAGAAGTCAAAAGAGCTGGGGCGACGGCGTTGCGCGGAGGCGCCTATAAACCGCGGACTTCGCCCTATGCGTTCCAGGGTATGCGCGAGGAGGGTATCGCTCTCCTGCTTGAGGCACGCGCAGCCACAGGGCTCCCGATCGTGACTGAGTTGATGGATGCTTCCGATCTTGGCGCTTTCGAGCACGTTGATGTGATACAGGTCGGAGCGCGCAATATGCAGAACTTCGCCCTTCTCAAGGTTCTGGGTAAGATCGATAAACCAATTCTGCTCAAGCGTGGCCTTGCTGCTACGATCGAAGAACTCCTGATGAGCGCTGAATACATCATGGCCAACGGAAATGAGCAGGTCATATTGTGCGAGAGAGGAATCCGTACCTTTGAGGTCGCGACCCGCAATACGCTCGATCTGAGTGCAATACCGGTCCTTAAGGAACTGACCCATCTACCCATCATCGTCGATCCTTCCCATGCGACCGGGGTCGCTCGCTACGTTCGACCTCTGTCGCTGGCTGCTTTGGCTGCCGGGGCAGACGGCCTCATCGTCGAAGTGCATAACGATCCCGCTCACGCAAAGTGTGACGGGGCCCAGTCATTGACACCTGAAGCATTCAGTGAGCTCTCTGACGCCATAGCGGAGATGCTGCCGATCGTCCACAAAGCTGTCATTCCAGCCCGCTAGATGATGAAGACGGTCGGTATCATAGGTTTGGGACTCATGGGAGGTTCGTTCGCAAAAACGATCCATGCGAAAGGTGACCTCCGTACCTTGGGATTCGATATCGACGATGCGATCATGACACAGGCACTTGATGAGGGCGTGATCGCTGAAGGGCTCGATCCCCAAAATCTTGGCGAGTGTGACCTGGTGATCGTGGCACTGCGACCACACGACGCTATCACCTGGATAAAAGAGAATGCCGATCATATGAAAAGTGGTGCGATCATCGCTGATGTGG
>WQXV01000167.1 GCA_009781565.1 Actinomycetes bacterium | reverse complement strand
TCATGGGTCCCCTTGCCGACGATGCGCCCCTCATCCATGACCAGGATCTGGTCGGCCTCGACGATCGTGGAGATACGCTGGGCGACGATGATGGTGACCGTATCGGTCAGATAGGGTTTGAGCGCTTCGCGCAGTGCGGCATCGGTCTTCAGATCGAGTGCGCTGAAACTGTCATCGAACAGATAGATAGAAGGATGCTTGACGATAGCGCGCGCGATGGCAAGACGCTGCTTCTGCCCCCCACTATAGTTGGTACCCCCTTGGGCCACGAAACTTTCGATGCCCTCGTCTTGTTCTTCGACAAAGTTGCGTGCCTGTGCGATTTCAAGCGCGGCCAGGATTTCTTCTTCGCTGGCATCCTCTTTACCGAAGCGGATGTTGTTGGCGATCGTGCCATCGAAGAGCACCGCTTTTTGCGGGATATAGCCGATCAGTTCGTGCAGGTAGTGTTGGCTCATCTCGCGTACATCGACACCGTTGACCAGGACCTCACCTGAGCACGCATCATAGAGACGCACGATCAGGTTCAGGATCGTCGATTTGCCCGATCCGGTCGAGCCGATGATCGCGGTCATCGTGTTGTCATCGGACTTGAACGAGACATCACGGATCGCCGGTTCCTCACTTCCCGCAAACGAGAACGAGACATCGCGAAACTCGACGCTAGGTTTGGTGCTCTGCGATCCGAGCGCTGCGGGGGGATCCTCGATGACCGGCTCGGTATCGAGCACTTCGTTGATGCGCTCGGCAGAGACCGAAGCACGAGGATACATCACAAAGATCATCGAGAGCATCATGACCGAGAACAGTATCTGCATGGCGTACTGTAAAAACGCCATCATGTCTCCCAGGCGCATGCTCATATCGTTGATCAGATGCGCGCCAAACCAGATGATCGCGATCGTGGTGAACTGCATGAGCAGCTGCATGACCGGCATCATGGTCACCATCATACGGTTGACCTTGATCGTCGTGTTGGTCAGATCATCGTTGGCCTGCGCAAACCGTGCCTGCTGAGTCGGCTCGCGATCGAACGCGCGGATGACCCTAACCCCGGTCAGTCCCTCGCGCGCGACCAAGTTGAGGTGGTCGGTCTTTTCCTGGATCGTACGAAAGATGGGCATGCCGAAATAGATCAGGATGCCGATGGTGATCAGCAGCAGGGGAAGCGTAACCCCCAGTATCCAGGCAAGTGAGGCATCGGTCTGAAGCATCATGAACAGAGCCCCGACCGCGGTCAGTGGTGCCATGGTCGACAGTCGCAGCAAAAAGAACGTCATCTGTTGCACCTGTTGGATGTCGTTGGTAGAGCGAATGATCAGCGAGGCGGTCGAGAACCGGTCGAACTCGGTCAGGGAGAAGTACTCGATCTTGGAAAAGATATCGCCACGCAGGTCCCGGGCGACCGCAGCCGAGACGCGGGATGCGAAAAAGCCGGCACAGACAGCCGCGATTCCCGCCAGAAAGGTGATACCCAGCATCAGAGCACCTTTTTGCATGAAGTAGGTGCGCTGCTCGGGGGTGATCGAGGAACCCGCGGTACGGATCGCCTCGGCGACTTGGGCGGCGACATCAGGATCGGTCTGCATGTTGCCCGGAATTCCGCGCTGGATGATGCCGTAGTTGACGATATCGGACATCTCTTTGGGCAGGCGCAGCGTGCAGGTGACCTGGGTCGCCACGAAGAACAGCACCAAGAGGCACGGTATCCAATAGGGCTTGAGAAATCGAGCGAGTTTCAGCATATAGCGAGCAAGACCTTTCGTATATTAGTTAACACTGTTACATAATAAATAGTGTTAGCAATACTGTCAATAATGCTTGGTCAAAACTTCACATCTGCGCGAACCAGATCGCGCAGAGCATTTCAGATTATACACCCGCAATGATCGGTTTCACGTGGCGCTGTTTTCGTTTTGGAAACAGCAGGACCGACTACGCATTGCTTTGCTCCAGTACGCAATAGTTGTGGTACAGTAATACGCGTAAAGCCAGAAAACTGGTTTGTTTGTGATAGAAGATTTGACAGGGTGTCTTGCATGGGGAGAGAGGTACGGTTATGAGATTTAAAGGAACAGCTATTCTACTGGCGATGGTGATGGTCGCAGTGCTGTTTGTGGCGATACCGGCGACGGTATTTGCGGCAGACTTCAACACGCCGGATACTGTTGAGCTATTTATATCTGGAGGTACATCACAAGGCATCTTCAGTTTCAACGGTGCGCTGAGTAATGCAGTCGAACCAGAGCGTTATTATATTGTACTGCTTGATGATATCTCTCAGGAGAGTCAAGTTTTACTTTCTCAAACTATTTATGGAATTAGACTGAATGGACACACGCTATCTGTTGGTAATGGTGGAGTATCCGATATTGATACTGCAAGCCTAAGTCTCGAGGTAGTCGGACCAGGCACGATAAACGTCACTGGCGGTATTATGGCATCTGGGACCATCGCTGTAGTTCAGCATGCAGTTGCCAACATCGGCGGCTCAGTAACAGGATGTCATTCTGCCAATGTGGCCATCAGGGCACTCTCCTCTGAAGTTCATATTGCTGGAAGCGTGAATGCACCAAACCTA
>WQXV01000166.1 GCA_009781565.1 Actinomycetes bacterium | reverse complement strand
TGCAGGATAGGTGAGGTACGATAGCACTATGGACTATAGCGGCGTCGCGCGACTCGACAAACGGACCAAAGACCTCACCAAACGGCTCAATGCAGGCGACATCGCCATCATCGATCATCGTGATATCGACCGTGTCAGCGGTGAGGCGCTTGTCGAAGCCGGTGTTCCTGTCGTCATAAACGCCTCTCCCTCAATCAGCGGGACCTATCCTAATATCGGACCGGCCATCCTGGTACGCAAGGATGTGGTACTGATCGATAATGTCGGGCCCGAGATCTTTTCCAAGATCAAGGAGGGCACCGAGGTGACCGTCTCGGAGGGCAAGGTCTATGCAGGCGACCAGCTCATCGCCTCCGGAGAGATCCTCTCCATCGAGGCGATCGATAGCATGCGTGAGGCGGCGCGTGAGAATACCGGGCAGCTTCTGGATGAGTTCGCCCGCAACACCATCGAATACCTCGAAGACGAGAAGGACCTGATCACGGGTGACTTGTGGGTGCCTGATGTCAAGACCAAGATGTGGGGGCGCCATGTGCTGGTGGTCGTACGGGGCTACCACTACAAAGAAGACCTGATCACCCTGATGCCCTATATCCGCGAGATGAAACCGGTCCTGATCGGGGTCGACGGTGGGGCAGACGCGCTCCTTGAGGCAAAACTGATACCCGACATCATCGTCGGTGATATGGATAGTGTAAGTGATGAGGCACTGCTTTGTGGTGCCGAGCTGATCGTGCACGCCTACGAAGATGGTTACGCTCCGGGAATGGCACGCCTCGATGAGCTGGGAGTCGGCACCGATGCTGGTGCGATCACTTGGCCGCTGCGGGCGACAAGTGAGGATCTCGCCTTGCTGCTGGGCTGGGAGCTGGGAGCGCGCATCATCGTGGCGGTCGGGACGCATACCAATCTGTTCGAGTATTTTGACAAGGGCCGCAAGGGGATGGCCTCATCATTTCTGGTCCGGCTCAAAGTCGGCTCGAGGCTGCTCGATGCCAAGGGCGTGAACTATCTCTATCGCTCAAGTGTATCGGCAACCCAGATATTCCCGCTTCTGCTGGCAGCGATCGGTGTCATCGCGGTGCTTCTCTATATATCACCGGCAGCCAGAACGCTCTTCGAGCTCATTTTGCTGCGTATTCGATTCACCTTTGGGTTCTAGAAGGGAAAGGTTCCATGTATAACCTTCGCTATCACATCGCTTCGCTCGTCTCGGTCTTTATCGCGCTCGCGCTCGGGCTCGTTCTGGGAGGCTTGATCGTCGATGAGGGTTCACCGGCATCGACCCAGGCGATCGTCGACAGTCTGCGTGCCGACTATGAGGCGGTGCGCGTCGAGAGCGCTGAGGTCCAAGAGCGCAATGACATGCTCGCATTCTTTACTGAGAGCGTGACACCTGCCTTGATCGATGATCAGTTGACCGGCTACTCGGTCTTCGTCATCCGAGAAGACGACAAGACGGCCGGCGAGGTAGCTCGGGTGGTAGAACTTGCCGGTGCGACTCCGGTCCTCTTCGCATTCGATGAGGAGGTATACGCTGCCCTGGGAGACGAGAGCAGCTTGCACACCCTTATCGCCGATCTGGAAAAAGCTGCTGAGGAAGAAAAACCGGAGGGGAGTGAGACCACATCCACTGCCATCGAGATCGATTCGCCCGTCCAGCTTGCCGAGAAGCTGGTCGCCGAGTGGACGGACGACAAACTGACGGCACGACCCTATACCGATGCGTTGGTCAGTGATGGGGTGCTGAGTGCACCTGCACAGAATTGGACGGTCGCGCCGATGCTGGGTATCGTTGATGCTACTGCAACGGATCAAGCGATAGAATCGACGCTGGCAACCAGTGTTCTACGTGCTCTAGCTGATCGGGGATACCCCGTCATCGTGGCCTCGACTGACGAAGAGGCTGAGCTCGAGTTTGCGACCGAGTCTGAAGGGGTGGGGATCTCGACACTGAACACCCTCGGGACCAGTATCGGTGACTATACGTTGGTGTCGCTCCTCAAGGGAGCTGTCGCGGGGCATTTCGGGTCGATGAGTAACGTGACCGCGCCATTCGCGCTCATGCCGGCTGAGCTGACGCTTGCCGGAAAGCCGTTGCCTCCCGAGCCGCCATCCGAAGCAGACACCAATACGGAAGCAGAAGTCATACAATAGCGCAGCCTACCACGTGGGGCATGCGCCGTGCTCGGACATACTCGCCGCACCACAACAATACATGATGGAAGCTGATATGCGGCTGCGTAACTGCGCCGGTCGCATGCCCCGCATGCTCTCTGCGCTATTTGCAAAAGAAGATTAGTAGCCAGCTTTGCGCAGCGCGATCCAGACGTCGACGAACTGTTTGCCACGATGGATAAAACCGGCAAGGTCGCGTCCGGTCGCGGCATGATGCATGGTAGTCGGCACCTCAAGAACACGGAACCCAGCTTGAAGTGCGCGGATCGTGAGCACGACCTCGGCGCCATAGCCCGATGCGAAGGGAAGGACCGTATCCAGGCACTCACGAGTCAAGGCACGTTGCCCTGAGAGCGGCGCTTGGGAGACGAAGCTGTTGTCCGCCTTCGCGATAGCGCGCGCAGCCATATTCTTC
>WQXV01000165.1 GCA_009781565.1 Actinomycetes bacterium | reverse complement strand
TGCTGCGTATAGCACACATGATCTGAGCCAAGTGGTCGAGCGCTTCGGTCTCGAGTCGACGTTGAGCCAACATCCCTACGATCTCAGTGGGGGTCAGCAGCAGAAACTTGCACTGGCAAAGCTTGTGTTGACCAAGCCACAGTTGCTGCTCTTGGATGAGCCGACCAAGGGTCTTGACGCGCAATCAAAGCGCGAGATCGCAGCTTTGCTCCGCCAGCTGCGTGATGAAGGAGCCACGATGGTTTTGGTCACCCACGATCTGGAATTTGTGAAGCATCTCGCTGATAGTGCGACGATGCTCTTTGATGGGCAAGCGGTCTGCAGTGAGCCTGCCCGTGAGTTCTTCGAACACAATATGTTCTATCGTCCCGATTCCTCTGCGGACTTATCATGAAGAAATTCCTGGCACATCTCGAAGTCCCTGCATTGATGGCGACCCCGCTCTTATTGCTTGCCTCGATCTTTTTTCCCGTTGCGCAGACCGGTGCCTTGACCCTTGTGGTGGTGAGCGCTACCGTACTGCTCTTCTTCGTCAACTTCGAGGTATCTCGCCCTGCCCTGCGCCAGATCATGCCCACGGTGGTCCTGGGTTCCTTGGCCGCTGCTGGAAGGATCTTGTTTGCCGCTGTTCCCAGCTTCAAGCCCGTGTCAGCTATCGCGATACTGGCTGGTGTCGTCTTCGGTAAAAGGGTCGGATTCATGGTCGGAGCACTTGCCGCGCTGGTCTCGAATTTCTTTTTCGGTCAAGGACCATGGACGCCTTGGCAGATGTATGCCTGGGGGATCGTGGGTTATATTGCCGGGGTCGCCTCCGAACACGACTGGTTCGAACATCGATGGGTGCTTCTTGTCTACGGGTTTTTCTCGGCGGCACTCTTCAGCGTAATGCTCAACACCTACTATGCCGTCAGCTTCATACAACCGCTGACGTGGCAAAGCGCGATGCTTGCCTATGGCGCCTCACTACCTTTCGATATCACCCATGGGGTGGCGACGGTGATATTCCTCGGTTTGATCTATGTGCCGTGGAGCGCGAAGCTTCAGCGCATCAAGCGCAAGTATCAGCTGGCAACCTAGACGCGCTCTTTGACCGTCACCTTGACGGTATCACCGGCTTGTTTACCGATCTGCTCGCGGATATCTTTGCGGATCCCCAAGATGTGTCCCGGCGTCTTCATACGGACGAGGCTTCCCTGATAGGCGACCCCATCAAAGGTCGCGTCGACTTTGACCCGTCCTTTTCCGAACTCCTCTTTGACATTATAGGGAAACTCTATATAGGCTCCGTCGATGTCGGGCACCTTCTTGATGACGGCATCAAAAGAATAGGTCTTGTCGTTCATAGGAGCTCCAATCGGCGGTGCATCAGCGATCACTTTTCGGTACTCGGATACCAGGGCGGCTAGACCGGTCATCAGGGGCATTGGAACAGTCCTCTCGCCCACAGGCATGCGCCACAAGTGGGAAAGGTATTGCCAGTGCAGTCACGTTCGTTGGTCGGGAACAACTCACAAGCACCACATTGATAGCAGGGTGAGAAATTGAATGCGCTGACTTTTTGGCGAAACGCGACATACTCGGTACTGTCCCAGATCTCTTGGAGCGTGTGGGTCGCCACCTCTCCAAAGCTGTGGGGTAAAAGATGGCGCTCACGATTCTGTTGATACATCGTCGACTCATGAAGCAGCGCGATACATGGGGCCACCTGTCCATCCCATCGGATGAAAGCAATACCCTCTTCTATGAATCGGCAGTAGGCTGAGCGCAGTTGTAGTGAGGTCCCCATCTGCGAGAATGAGAGCACCTGGTCGGAAAAGGTCTGCAGCAATGCTTCGTCGATATCGCGCGTATCGATCGGGGGCAGGTCGACATCGACGGCAAGGCCTTCGACCGCATCATAGAGACGCGCGCCCAGGATGCGGTCATACAGTGTCTGATCCAGCTGTGATCGATCATAGGGCAGCAAGTGCGTCACTTTGATGTCGTTGATACCCAGCGTGTAGGCTGCTTTGAGCAGCTGGTTGAGCTGATCGAGATTGCGGCGCATCAACACGAACGCGATGCCCAGCTTTGGCCTGATCGACGGAAAGACCGCAACATGGCGATAGACATAACCGCGCGCTTTGTTGAAATGACCGATATTGGTCATGACGACATCGAAATCAGCGCCGCAGCGGATACTGTTATAACGGGTGCCCTCCAACGCGTCGAGCGATATCCAGATCCGGTCAAGTCCTGCGCTGACGAGAGCGTGTGAGGTCTCCTCATCGAGCAGCGATCCGTTGGTGATGAACTCGACGGTGCATCCGGTCTGCTTCGCACGTACGACCATATCAGTGATCGCAGGATGGGCAAGCGGCTCACCGATGCCACCGAACACGATGCGTTCGACGGTGGAGGGAAGCTCATCGATGATCTTGTCGAAGAGTTCCAGATCCATCTCGCCCAGCTGTTCATGCACCCATTTCGTGCGCGAGCACATCACACAGGAGAGATTGCACCGTGAGGTCGGTTCGATATAGAGCTCAGTGAGTTCCGTCACGCGGAAACAGGTTTATCTTCAAAGATTGGGGACATCGTCGAAGAAGAATTCGTTGCTAGGTCCGGGGT
>WQXV01000164.1 GCA_009781565.1 Actinomycetes bacterium | reverse complement strand
GGCCAGACCGCTTCGGTCGGATCCGTTCCTTACATCGACACTGATATCGGTCACGTCGGGATCCTCGAGATAATAAAGCGGTACTTCTTCCTCGCCATCGTCGCTTTCATCGACCGTCTTTTTTTCACCGAGAGGCTCGCCCGCATTCAGTTTGCGCAGAAACTCGGTGAAATCCGGTTCCAGAACGACCAGATAGGGGTCTTCGATCGCGATAGGTATGGTCGCGGTATAGATGTTCTCAGAGCCAATTGACTGCAATACACGCGTCATGCGCCCGAGCTCGACCAAGCTCATGTTGGTCTCGACCATGTCACTGACCGCTGAGACCACGCTGAGCAGTCGGGTGATCGGAGTCTGGCTCGCTTGATCGGCGACCGCTTTGAGGAAGAGCTGCTGGTTTTGCACCCTGGTCAGATCGGAGTCCTCGAATTGGTATCGTGTACGAACGAACCAGAGTGCCTCATATCCGTGCAGTAGCTGAGGACCAGCGCTTATCGGCTGTTCCCACTCTTCGTCGCCTGGCTCGATATCCATGGGGACATCGACCTCGATGCCTCCCATCGCATCGACGACATCCACAAATCCGTAGAGTTCAAGTCCGATGTAGTAATGTATGGGGATATCAGTCAGGTCCTCGACGGTGCGTACCGTGAGTCCCGGGCCCCCGATCATGAAAGCGGAGTTGATCTTATCCTCACCATATCCCGGAATATCGACCAGCAGATCGCGCGGGATGGATACCAGCCAGACTTTGCCGAGCTGCTCATCGATACGAGCCAGCATGATGGTGTCGCTTCGCGAGGTATCCCATTCATCTTGGTCATAGCCCAAGATCAGCACCGTGTAGGGCTCGTTGGCTTTACGTGCAGTTGCAGAAATCTTTATCTCATTACCCTCAGAGTCATACATCGTCATCCGGTTGCTCAAGGAGTTGACCCAGAGTGCTCCCGCACTCACGATCGCTGCAAGGATCACGCTCAAAGCGATGAGCACGGTCATAACGATGCGCCGACGCTTCTTCCTGCGTGCGTCTAATTCAATGCGCAGACGTTCGGGGACTTCGTTGCTCGTCGATCCTGCAAGTGATGAAGCGGTCTTCTTTTTATTATTAGCGCTGTGACGGCCCATATATCTTTATTCGTCTCACTATCTTGTCGTCAATTTCATGTCTCATTGTTGAGAAACGTCGCTTGTACCAGTATGGCAAACATAGGATGCAATACGTCAAAAACCACAAATACGTTACTTTATTTGCACGTAGTGCACAACGTATACCGATACTGGACTAGACGGTAACCCGCTCGACCTTGGCTCCGACACTTTGAAGCTTATCGCAGAAATTCTCATACCCTCGGTCAACATGGGTGATATCGCTCACTTCAGTGGAGCCTTCAGCGATCAGTCCCGCAAGAACAAGAGCTGCTCCTCCGCGCAGATCGGGAGCGACCACCGGTGCGCCTGAGAGTGTCGTATTGCCCTTGACGAGCGCGAAATGGCCTTCTATCCGAATATCGGCGCCCATGCGTCCGATCTCATCGGCGAACATGAATCGATTCTCGAACACATTCTCGGTGATCAGAGATGATCCGTCCGCCTGGGTCAGATATGCCATCATCTGTGCTTGCATGTCGGTCGGAAAACCGGGGAAAGGGAGCGTTTGGACATCGACTGGAATGATACGGTCGGCAGAGCTTACCGTGACCCCGTTGTTGTGGCGCTCAATCACCGCACCGGTCTGCTCAAGCTTGTCGAGTACGATACCCAGATGATCCGGATCAAATCCCTTCACCTTCAGAGTGCCTCCAGCGATACAGGCCGCAACGATGAAGGTACCGGCTTCGATGCGGTCGCCCACCACCTGATGAGTGATTGGAGTGAGCTTCGAGACTCCTTCGATCGTCAAAGTCGTGGTGCCTCTGCCCTGAATACGAGCACCAGCCGCGTTGAGGAAATCGACCAAATCGCTGATCTCAGGCTCTCGTGCCGCATTGCTGACGATGGTGGTCCCTTCGGCAAGGACCGCTGCCATGATGAGGTTCTCGGTAGCACCGACGCTGGGAAACACCAGGTCGACGTTGGTGCCATGGAGCCCAGCAGGCGTTTGCGCCTCGATATAGCCGTGACGTATCGTGCAGGTGGCGCCCAACACCTCAAGTCCCGAGATATGCATATCGATCTTGCGAGACCCGATATTGCATCCTCCTGGAAGCGCGACACTGGCATGGCCACTGCGTGCCACCAACGGGCCGAGCACAGCGGTCGAGGCGCGCATACGCGCGACCACTTCATAGGGTGCGCGGTAGCTGGTCAGCTCGGTGGCATCCAAGGTAAGCGTATGGGGCTGTGGTTTCTCGATGACGACACCGAGCGCGCTGAGAGCCTCACTCATGACCGCAACATCGACGATATCGGGCACATTGGTCAGTGTCGTGACACCGGGTAGGAGCAGGGATGCAGCCATCAGTTTCAGCGCAGAATTCTTTGCACCTTCGACTTGGATCTCACCGGCGAGCGGACCGCTTTGTTGTACGCGAATGATCTCATCCATAGGGCTCATTTTATCATGATGGCGCAGAGAAAACCCCCACCTCAGTGGGGGTTTTCTTCTTGATCGT
>WQXV01000163.1 GCA_009781565.1 Actinomycetes bacterium | reverse complement strand
TGCGATCTATCAGGTACTGCGCGGTGTCGCCCACAGCGAAGGACAACGTTTCCAGATCACCAACGACGAGATCGCCTCACGGGCGACCGAGGTCCTACGCAAGTCAGGACCACCCCCGATGCGTCTGACCGACAAGACCGCTTCGGTGGCACTCGGTGTCTTTCGCGAGCTCGGATTCCTCTCGACCGAGGGGCGCAGCAGCGCACGTCGTATCGTGCTGGCCCCCAGCCCGGAAAAGGTTGATTTAGTACGAAGCGTCCGCTATGCTGAGGGGCAAGAGGAGATCGTCGATTTCGATGATTTCAAGCAGTGGGTGCTTGGCGCGACCGCCGATGATCTGCGCGAGCGCTTCAACAAACCCATACTGCCGACTCAGGGTACGGAGGAGACGCAGTGACGAGCATCGAATCATTGGCTGCGGTACTGGAGACCCATCATGATGCGGACGAGATCGCCCGCGTCATCGATGCCTATGAGTTCGCGCGCGATGCACACACCGGGCAGTTCCGCAAGACCGGTGAGGAGTACATCAATCATCCACTTGAGACCGCGCTGATACTGGCCGATCTGCGCCTGGACATCCATAGCATCCAAGCGGCACTGCTCCATGACACGATCGAGGATTGTGAGGATGTCACCTTCGATACCATCAAGGATCGGTTCGGCGAAGAAGTTGCGGTCCTGGTCGATGGGGTCACCAAATTGGGCAGGATCGAGTTCGAGACCCAGACCCAGCAGCAGTCCGAGTCGATGCGCAAGATGCTGATTGCGATGGCCTCCGATATCCGTGTCATCCTGATCAAGCTGGCCGACCGCCTGCATAATATGCGCACGCTCGACGCGCTGCCTCCCAAGACCCAGATCGAGAAGTCGCGCGAGACGATGGAGATCTTCGCACCTCTGGCCCATCGCCTGGGGATGTCGCAGATCAAATGGGAGCTCGAGGATCTGGCCTTCCATCATCTGAACCCTGAAAAATATGAAGAGATCTCCCAGATGGTCAAACAGTCACGCGATGAGCGCGACGCGTATGCCGAGCGGGTCATGGGCGAGATCGACGTTGCCCTGCGTGAGGTCGGCATCGAGGGCGACATCCAGGGACGACCGAAGCATTTCCATTCGATCTATCAAAAGATGATCAACAAAGGCAAGGACTTCTCAGAGATCTATGACCTGCTCGCCTTGCGTATCATCGTCGACAACATCAAGGATGTCTACGGGGCGCTCGGTACGGTCCACAACATCTATACCCCGATGCCGGGTCGCTTCAAGGACTACGTCGCGATGCCCAAGTTCAATATGTATCAGTCGCTGCACACCACGGTCATCGGACCGGTGGGCAGTCCTCTTGAGATCCAGATCCGTACCAAGGAGATGCACCGCATGGCCGAGTACGGTGTCGCGGCGCACTGGCGCTACAAGGAGGGGACCGCAGCCGGCACCTTCGATGAACGTCTGGCGTGGCTGCGCCAGATGCTTGAGTGGCAGACCGAGCTCGATGACCCCAGTGAGTTCATGGAGGAGCTCAAGATCGATCTGTTCCAAGAGGAAGTCTTCGTCTTTACCCCCACGGGCGATGTCAAGTCGCTCAAACGTGGTGCCACACCGCTCGATTTTGCCTTCCATATCCATACCGAGGTCGGCTTCTACTGTGTGGGTGCCAAAGTCAACGGAGCGATCGTTCCGCTGGGCTATGAGCTGCAAAACGGGGATAGGGTCGAGATCCTGACCAACAAGAGCACCCGACCGAGCCGCGATTGGCTCAACATCGTCAAGACCTCGTCGGCGCGCTCCAAGATCAAGGCTTATTTCAAGAAGATCGATCATATGGCGGTGCGCGTCACTCCCGAGGAGTTGGCGAAAAGAGATGCGAAGGCCGAGCCGCAGGTCGCCCAGCATCCCAAGAAGCGCAATCGCCGCAATGCAGGCATCCGCATCGAGGGTCTTGAGCATCCACTGGTCAAACTAGCGCGCTGTTGTAATCCGGTACCGGGAGACGACATCATCGGATTCGTGACCCGCGGGCGCGGGGTGTCGGTCCATCGCAAAGCGTGCCCCAACGCCGAGTCGCTGACCCGCTCGCCAGAACGCATGATAGAGGTCGCCTGGGATGGAGACCCGCAGGCGGTCTATCAGGTCGAGGTGATGGTCAAAGCGGTCGATCGTCTCCGTCTGTTGCAAGATGTGACCGCGCTGGTCGCTGATGCCGGTGTCGACATCATATCCTCATCATCGTATGCTCATCCTGATGGCATGGTCGATATGCGCTATCTGTTCGAGATGGGAAACCTCTCAAGTCTTGATGGGATCATCAAGGACCTGCGGGGTATCCCCGGTGTATTCGAAGCGCATCGAAAATTACCGAGCGAGGCCAGTTAATGCGCTCTCGCTTCTGCGCGGCTTACCACGACGGGGGGAATGCCGTGCTCATACAGTCCTCGGCTTCGCCTGCGGAACTGCGCGCGGTCACTCCCCCCGTCATGCTTTCCGCGCTGAAAGAAAGGTTACCAACATGAACGTTATCCGTGTGCCGGTGGGAGTGCTCGAGACGAACTGTTGGGTCATCGAGGATAACGAGGGTGGCGTCACCGTCATCGATCCTGGAGATGACACCGAAGCCATCAATGCGGTC
>WQXV01000162.1 GCA_009781565.1 Actinomycetes bacterium | reverse complement strand
TCTGGCGAACAACCTCGACGATCTCGATGATGGCGTTCTCACCTTCTCCGATAAAGAACGCATCGAAGAAAGGTGCCAGCGGCTCGGGGTTGAACGCACACGGACCTCCCCCGATGACCAGCGGATCGGATGTGTCGCGCCGATCGGCATGGAGGGGGATACCAGCAAGATCGAGCACCTCGAGTACCGAGGTCGCCGCCATCTCGTTGGGTAGGGTGATCCCGAGGATATCGAGTTCTTTGACGGGAAAGTAGGACTCAAGAGTGAAGAGCTCGACGCCGCGCTCACGCATCAGGTCGATCAGGTCGATCCAGGGCAGAAATACGCGCTCGACGGCGACCTGTTGTTGCGAGCTCAGTTGTGCATAGAGGATATGGAGCGCTTGGTTGGCCTGGCCTACCTCATAGGTACCGGGATAGCACAATCCGACCAAGACGTCACCTGGCACGGACTGCTCGATCGAGGCATGCGAGCCGAACTCACTTCCGATGTAGCGGGAAGGGTGCTCGACTTCGCGAAGGAGCGGCTCGACTCTCTCACGCAATGGTGTGGTAGCCACTCGTTCTCTTGTCCCTTTTTACCGCATTGCGCTTATCGCGTCTGGATGGACGATCCACCCTCTCGATTTCACGCCGCGCTGCACGCTCTGCTGCTCGCTGCGCAGCTCTCTCTTTTCTCTGTTCAAGCGCTTCGGGCAGTGCTTTCATCTTCTCTTTCGTCTCTTCGACCGGCAGCGCGTCACGACCCTTCTGCGCGGTCATGACCAGCCCATCGCGCACCTCCTGCAACTTGACGGCAAGCCCTTCGGGACTGCCTCCTCGCTCGAAGTATTCGAGCGCAGCATAGCCCATCGCCAGAGTTCCCGAGTAGCCGACCACACCTCTGATCACCCAACCGAGCACCGGAACGAAACCGATAGCCGTTCGTGCGATCGAGCGAAACGCGAATCCGCCACCCACGACCGCGGCAAGCTCCTTGACGCGATCCTTGTTCATGTGCTGACCGTAGGCTGCGGCGATCTGTAGGATCATCTTGGCTTGGTTAAGCGTCATGACCGGTAGGTCGGCACCTGGAATGATCAGCACCAGGCCGATCGCGCCGTTTTGCATGGCGGTGTTGTTGATCGCTTCTTTGGCGATATGGCGCCGCATCCAGTCGAAATTGGCCGCAAAGGCAAGCTTGAGATCGCTTCTGATCTCAGCGAACCATGTGGCGAGTTCGTCGAGAATGACTTTAGTGTCATCTGCCACGACCGTCGCCAAGATGTTGACGCCGAACAGGGAGCCGATCTCGGCACGCGTTGCATGCGGGTCGGTGCAGACGACCACCACCGGAATTCCACTGTCTTGGACCCGGCGTGAGAATGCCTGTGCTTGATCGAGGATCGAGTCCGCACCATCGATGCTTGAGATGACGATGACGACCGCATCGACCTCACGGTGAAGGACCGGAAGCTTGTCGGGGGTCAGTACGTCGACCGATGCGCGTCCATGAGGGCTGTGCGGTACGAAAGCGAGCGTCAGCTCGTCAACGATAAAGGAAGGAAGAGCCGGATCGAGAAGAACTTCGACGTGGACCGGAGCGGTCTTTTGCTGTCCGAGAGTTTTCTCGAAATCCCATACTTCGAGAGGATTGAGAGGAAGCTTCATCGTCATCGACTCCTTTGATCGGACTTTGATAGTTGCGTCTGCGCCAGATCGAGAGCAGCACGCCCACACACGCCATACTTGTCACCAGAAATGACGATCCATAGCTCATGAAAGGCAGCGGGATACCGGTGATCGGCATCAAACCCATCGTCATCCCCGCGTTTTCAAGGATCTGGAACGCCCACATACTCATGATACCAGTCGCGATAAGCGAGCCGTACAAATCGATCGATGAGGCGCACACGCTCAGACAGGCCATCAGCAACGCCAGATAAAGCCCCATCAGGAGCAGCCCGCCCAAGAAGCCCATCTCTTCGCCTAAGACCGCGAATATGAAGTCGGTATGGCGCTCGGGCAAGAAGTTACCGGTCGTCTGAGAGCCACTGCCCAAGCCTTTGCCGGTCAGCTCACCCGATCCGATCGATATCATCGATTGCTCCAGGTTATAGCCGGCTCCTTGCGGGTCGACCTCGGGATTGATGAATACGATCAAACGATTGAGCTGGTATTCTTTGAGTACGCGACCATCACCATTGTTGGTCTCGGCATACTGGATCTCGGTGAAGACGAATCCGACCATGCACAAAAGCCCAGCAATGATCAGTATGATCATCGTACGCGACGGTGATCCTCCGACCCACAGAATTCCCAGCGATATCGCGATAAAGACCAGTCCGGTACCTAGGTCGGGGATCATCATGATCAGGACGGCAGGAATCAATGAGATCGCAAAAAGCTTGAGAAACGTCTGCAGATCGGGGATATCACCCATATAACGTGCCACGATGGCAGCAAAAAGCAGTATGGTGACCAGCTTCGCGGGCTCGGAAGGTTGGAAGAGATGCCGTCCCGCTATCGCGATCCAGCGCTCACTTCCTCCGGCGGTCGAGCCCAGACCGGGGATGCGGGGTGCCAGTATCAAAAAGATGTTGACGATCCACAAAGGCACGATCAGATCGGCAAAATAGCGGTAGTCGAAAAGCCAGAAACCGACCATCAGCACCAGACCGAGA
>WQXV01000161.1 GCA_009781565.1 Actinomycetes bacterium | reverse complement strand
GGCTGAACGCCATGTTCTTATAGACCGTCATGTGCGGATAGAGCGCATAGTTTTGAAAGACCATCGCAATGTCGCGATCTTTAGGCGCGACCTCGTTGACGAGTCGGTCTCCGATGAACACCTCGCCGGTCGTGGGGTCTTCGAGTCCTGCGATGATACGCAGCATCGTGGACTTACCGCACCCCGATGGTCCGACCAAAACGATGAATTCCTTGTCCTCGATAAAGAGGTTCGAGTCGTGAAGTGCGACTACATTACCGGGGAATACTTTACTGATGTCTTCTAATCGTATGCTTGCCAAAATCGACCCTTCTCAAGACTTCACCAGCACCCAACCCGAACTGTTACCTAAGGTAAATCAGCCGTCATATGTAGCATATCACGGACGGGCTATCTCTGCGTAGTGCAAGGGTGCAAAAACCGGGCTCTCTCAGCCAATATGATGCTCTTCGGTCATAGAGACCATGGAACAGATAGACCGGGACTTCGACTTCGGGGATCGTTTCTCTGATATCGGTCGTATTAATGTTTCTTCAGATGCAATGAATTGCACCCGTTGTCTTTATCTGGTGTATGTACGCGTGGTTTTGCGGTTGGGAAAGCAGTCGTGCTATGAGGTGAGGGTCTTGGGACCGACCGTCTCGTACCAGTTGCGATAGATCCTGATGTATTCTTGCGAGAGTTCGCTGCGACTGGTCTCGTACTGAAAGATCTCGAATTCGATCGCGTCTTGACCCCGTGCTTTCTTGAGTCGGGATACATAGAGCGCGTGCATCGCATCGATCCCCTCGACGTAGGCCTCGGTGATCAGGTCTTGTGACTCATCGGACCAATCCTGGATCTCCATCTTCGATGCCGCCTCTTCCATCCTCAAGATGGAGAGCGCGGTCAGCTCGTAGTAGCTTTGCTGTGCCTGAGCCCGATTGCGATTGACCGTGTCGCGATAGAAGTTGACGATACTGGGAGTGGTGAAGAGTGCAAACACACAAAGCGCCAAGGCCGCGGCAAAGATTCGGAACCAGAGCTTACGTCTCGTCGTCTTCGGACGTAGTGTTTCGGGGGCTTCTGCATCGAGTGCGCCGGGCTGCTCGTCTACCTGCTCGGTGACGACGATCGGTCCGATGGGCTCAATGACGGGCTGCTCCTCGACATCCTCATCGACCTGCACAACGTCAGCGGCCGGCATATCCGCGTAGAACTGGTCGAGCCTCGCGACCCACAGCTCCTCTATGGTCGGATCGGTGCTGCCGGGACTATCTGCGCTGCGCTGACTCATGGAAGATCGGTCTTGAAGGCAGCAAGCGCGCGAACATAGGCGACTTTTTGCGCCAGAGGGGTCGAGGGATCTTGGGAGGCCAATATCACCCCATCCTCGTAGACGAATCCATCGTAGAGATGATTGGGAAAGCGGAAGGCGAAACTGAAGGTCTCGGCGAAATCTTCCGAGGGATCGAACATCGCGTAGAGGGTGACAAAGATCTGGTCCATCCCTCGAGGAAGGGTGTTGTACCTCTCCCAGCGATCGCCCAGATACGCCGCCCCTTCATTGAAAGAGGCCAGATCGGCGGTGACATCGTAGCCTTCCATCTCGTAGTAGAACTGGAGCAGGTGCCCCATCTCATGGATGATCGATTCGTGGGCACCCTCGGCGTTATAAATCACGAACGATACCCAGCGCGAGTCAACTCCGACCATTGCCTCGTCGACCTGGTTGGGGGTCTCGAAGACGAATCGGGTGGGAAGACCTTCGACACGATAGTATTCGACCAACTGCTGGAGGAATGTCGGGCCCAAGGTCACACGTTGTTGATTGAAGATCTCGACGATCTGGGACTGTGACCAGATGGGATCGACGACGATGATACGGATGTCGTAGTAACTCTCGATCTGGGCTATCGAGGTGAAATCGCTGGCATCGGCAGTGCGCACCAAGCTGTATTCTTCCGGATCACCATATAAGAAGCTGTCAAAGAGCATGCACCCCGAAAGCGTGCAAGCACCCAGCATCAACGTGATGATCAAGAAACAGCAGACAGCTCGTCTCGACATGAGCGACATGTTAGAACGCCATACTCTTCTTTGCGCGCAGTACCGGAATTGTCACAACGCCGATACCTACAAGAGCGCTTGAAAGTAGCAGGACACCCCCATTGCTATCGCCGGTATCGGGAACATTTGGATCAGGTTGATCCGGCTTGTCGGGGTCGACCGGATCGGGATCAGGTCCTGGATCGGGTTGATCTGCCTCCCAATGCGCGGTGACGACCACATGATCCGCTGGCATCACAAAGGTCGTGATCGGCGAGTCGGGGTTCGCTAGAGTGGCATTGCCACTGTCGACCGTCCAGCCGACGAAGCGGTAGCCGGTCCGCGTTCCCGCATCGATCGTGACGGTACTGCCCGCGGTGTAGGCACCCGCACCCGAGTTGGTCGCAAAGCTGTCGTTGACGGTCACCAGATAACGATCTGCCAGATAGTTGATATCGAAGTTGTTATAGCCCGGCGCGTTTCTCAGCGGACCTGCCATCGCATCGATCAGGTTGGCTTCCTGGACGAGCGTCCCGATATTGGCATCATATTCTGCCAGATCGGCGACACCGCTGCTATCGATATCTTGGCCGCTCAGATCCACCACACGCAGAGTCGGTGCTTCATTGAGGCTGAACTCCG
>WQXV01000160.1 GCA_009781565.1 Actinomycetes bacterium | reverse complement strand
GAGGTCGTAGTCTCGGGAAGCCCCTCGATGTAGCCGATGAGCATATCACGCTGGTTCTGCGTGATCGAGCGAGCCATGATCGAGTAGTGCGTCGCCTCGGTCAGGCGATCGTAGTACTCGTCGACGCTCTCGTCGAGCACGTCGGCGATCACTTGGGCCGCGCGTCCCTTTTGGGAAATGTTGACCGGATCGGCGATCACGTCATAGACGGTTGCCGAGAGCGCCAACGGGATACCGTCGCGATCGAATATCCCTCCGCGTTGTGCGGGGGTCACATGCGGCATAACACGGGCGTCCTCAGCTTCTTGACGCAGCGCATTACCTCTGATCGCCTGTATCCATATCAGACGCACCGCTGTCACAAGCAGCAGTGCGCCAAATAACATCATGAGTATTCGAGCGAGCGTCCAGGTCTTGGTCGACGTCATACTACCTCAATGCGCTGATCGATACATCACCGACCAACAGTGATGATGCTTCGCCCATCGCCAGGCGCGCCACCTGGTCGAGCAGGCTCTGCTCGGTGGCCTTGGGCGCCACAGTAGGTTGTTTGGGCTCGTCAAGCCAGACTTTCGTGGTCGCGGCAGGTGGCTCGATCATACCGAGCTCGTGTTTTGCGATCGCGCCGAGCCGGTCGTTGGATTTGGCGACCGCCTCATCGATCAGTAGTTTTTGGTTGAGCGTGAACTCATCGGCGATCTCATCTTTAAGTCCCGCTGAGATCTGTTGTATGCGGGTCGCATCGGCGACCAGCCACACCGGACCGAACGACACCGCCGCAACGATCATGACGATCAGGGCAAAAGCGAGCACCATACGGAAGAACATGGTACGCTGCTTGCTTTGCGCGATCAACGCCTGCTTGCGTTTCGAATGATTCATCTTCACTTTTACCGTGCGTGCCATGTTTCCTCCTCTCTGCTGCTCGTGGTGCCGAGGGCACCTATCGTTTTTGCGCGACTCGTAGCTTGGACGAGCGAGCGCGCGGATTATCCTCTATCTCTAGCGCGCCAGGCACGATCGCTCGGCGCGTGATGATCTCTAAGACCGGTTCTTGGTCACATTGACATATCGGCATATCATCGGGGCAGATGCATCCTTGCGCATAGGTGCGAAACATCTGCTTGACCAGGCGATCTTCAAGCGAATGGAAGGTGATGACCCCGACCCGTCCACCGGGTCGCAGCCACCTGATCGCTGCCTCCAGACCGCGCTCGAGCGCTCCTAACTCGTCGTTGAGCGCGATGCGCAGGGCTTGAAACGTCCTCTTGGCCGGATGGCCTCCCTCACGTCGTGCGCTGGCCGGTATCGCGTCTTTGATCGTCTCTACCAGTTGGGCGGTGCTCTCGTAGGGCACCTGCGCCCGTCGTTGCACGATGAACTGGGCGATACGGCTTGCCCAGCGTTCCTCGCCATACTGCGAGATGATGCGGGTCAGCTCCTCGACACTTTCCTCGTTGAGGAGATCTGCAGCAGTGCGCGGCATCGAGCGATCCATGCGCATGTCCAGCGGGCCATCCTCCTTAAATGAGAATCCCCGCTCACTTCGATCTATCTGGACGGAAGAGACCCCCACATCGAACAGGAAGGTGTCGACATAAGGGACCCCGATATCGGTCAGGATCCGATCCAGATGCGCGAAGTTGTCGTGCACCATGATGAACTCGATCTGACGTTGAGCAGAAATTTGTTGGCCGAGGCTTGCTACAATTTGTTCTGTGATGTGCGCGTCCTCGTCCTGGTCGATACCGATAAAGGTCGCGCGGGGGGCGATTTGACGTAACAGAGCGCTCGCGTGGCCCCCGTACCCGAAGGTGCAGTCAACCACGACAGAGCTTGATGAAGGGTTTAGTTGCTGCGTGACCTCGGCCAACAAAACAGGAATATGCTGATATGTACTTGTCAAATTCGAGCTGTCCACTTGACAGCCCACTCCTAAAGTTTGCCTTCTGCTGACAGCTTAGCGGTAAGCTCGTCGATAGAAGACTCCTCACTGTAGGCGACATAGCGGGCGCTGTCCCATATCTCGATACGGTCGATCGCGCCGATTATCGTCAGATCCTTGGAGAGATGCGCATACTCGCGCAGTGGGACCGGCACACGAATGCGACCGGCGCTGTCGATCTCGATCTCATCGGTACCCGCACCGAACAGGCGCCGCATACGACGATCATCGGGATCGAGTGCCTCACTACGAAGCAGACTGTGAGCGAACTCCTCGAATCTTTCACCTGTGAAAAGCCAGAGGCAACCTTCAGGTGCTTTGACGAGCATTCCATTGCCCGTCAAGCGATTACGGAACTTCGAAGGCAAGCTGACTCGCCCCTTCGCATCCATCGTATGGCTGTACTCCCCGTAGAACATGATGCATAGCATTGTATCCCACTTTATTCCACTGTGCAACTGCCTACGACACTTTATCCTACTTTACCGGATCTCATGGGCTGTCTTGCGCCCCACAGGGCCCACCGCTCTCCCACTTGATGGGTAAGCTTGGGCACGTTAGGACAAGCTGTTAGACAAAAACTGTTAGACAAAAAAGCTGTTAGACAAAAACTGTTAGACAAAAAGTTAGACAAAAACTGTTAGAAAAAGAAACCCCCAGAGGGGGTTTCAGGACGTTCCTATAAGGTGGTCGACGAACCGAAGGTTACGTCTTACTCGAGAGCGATGCCTTACTTGGCAGCCTTT
>WQXV01000159.1 GCA_009781565.1 Actinomycetes bacterium | reverse complement strand
GTCACCTTTCTGTTGCTTCTCGCACTGACGTTGTTGATGAAGAAGACCGTGCTGGGTATGGCGATGCGCGCTGCCTCCGAGAACTTCGTGACCGCGCGCCTGATGGGTGTACCGGCAAACCTGGTCATCTCGAGCGCGTTTTTGATCAGCGGGATCCTGGCTGGTGTCGTTGCGATCTTTTGGACCGCAAAAGAAGGCATGGTCGGTCCGACCTCGGGTGCCGCACCGCTGCTCATCGCGTTCATCGCGGTGGTCATCGGTGGGATGCATTCGCTTCCCGGAGCGGTCTTGGGCGGATTCGTCTATGCGTTTTTGACCAATGCGCTGGGCCTGTGGCTGCCTACCGGGCTCTCCCCGTTTCGTGAAGCGTTCATGTTCGTGATCGTCATCTTGTTCCTCCTGTTGCGACCTGAAGGACTGATACGGGGGAACTATACCGAAGAGAGGGTGGGCTGATGGACACGTCAACGCTGCTCTCACGAGCCGGCAAGTGGCTCTACGATAATGCGACGATCATCATACTGTGTGTCATATTGCTGCTGTTCGGTGCCTTTTTCTGGTGGCTGAACAATCCTGCTCTCGAGCATCTGTTCATCACGACCTGCATCACGTTGATCTTCGTGATGGGTCTGCAGCTGTTCATGGGCAACTCAGGTATCTTGGCATGGTCCTATATCGGCTTTGTCGGAATCGGTGCGTTCACCTCGGCGATCTGTTCGATGACACCGCAGCTCAAGGAGCTCTCCGTTCCGATCATGTATCCATGGTTGCAGCAGATCCATATGCCGTTGCCGTTGGCACTGCTGGTCGGATCGCTCTTTGCCGCGGCGATCGCGGCGATCGTGGCGTGGCCGATCATGCGCCTGTCCGGTGCGGTCGGCGTCATCACCCACTTTGCGCTTCTCATCGTCATCAACGTCTTGTTGGTGCAGTGGGCTCAGGTCACCAATGGTCCGCGTAACTTCACCGTCGGCATGAAACCGGAGGTCGGTTTCTGGGCCGTGTTGCTCTCGGCGATGGCGATCATGATATTTACCTACTTCTTCAAGCAGTCATCACTGGGATTGCGCCTGCGCGCTTCACGCGATGACCGCTTCTCGGCATCGACCAGTGGCGTCAATGTCGTGATGGTCCGCTATCTGGCTTTCATCATCAGCTGCGCGATAGGCGCGTTCGGCGGTGGGCTGATGGCACACTTCATCATGGACTTTACCGGACACACCTTCTATATGGGCGAGTTCTTCGTCATCCTCTCGATGATCGTCATCGGAGGTCCCATGTCGGTATCGGGTGTGTTCTTCGGACTGATCCTGGTCGCAGCGGGGCGCTATGGACTGCGCCAGTTCGAACCTTTCATGACCAGCTACGGCTTCAACATGACCGGAACGACCGAGATACTGCTCTCGATCCTGATGATCCTGTTCCTGTTCTGGAAAGCATCTGGTATCAGCGGTGGGCAAGAATTGAGTCTTAATACCTTCACGAAATGGTTCAAACCGAAAGAAAAGATTGGAGCCTAGCGATGGTACACCTTTCAAGTGATCATGTCTTCTATGCCTTCGAGCCCGGACTTGAGCCGGCGATAACCATCAAGCAGGGTGAGGAGCTCACCTTAGAGACGATGGACTGTTTCGGTAATCAGCTCAAGACAGCTGATGACTCACTTGACGCGCTCGATTGGGATCGTATCAATCCGGCTACCGGCCCGGTCTTTATCGAGGGAGTCAAAGCGGGAGATATCGTCCGCATCAAACTGCTCAAGGTCGAGCCGACCGGGCACTGTACCATGGCCTGCATCCCCGGTGAAGGCGCGATCAAGGCGATCGATGAGACCGAGACGGTCATATTGGAGAACACGGGTGATAAGGTGGTCCTTTCCACCAGCCGTGGTGACATCAAGATCGACACATTGCCCATGATCGGGGTCATCGGGGTCGCTCCCCAAGAGGGCTCGGTCGCGACCGGCACCCCGGGTGCGCACGGTGGCAACATGGACTGCACCATGATCGGGCAGGGCGCGACGCTGTATTTCCGTGCGGGAGTCGATGGTGCGCTCTTCGGATGTGGCGATCTGCATGCGGTGATGGGCGATGGTGAGGTCTCAGTGTGTGGTGCCGAGACCCCTGGTATCGTTACGATCGTTGCCGATGTCGTCGAGGCGGGCGATCTGCCGACGCCTTTCGTCGAGGACGAGCAACTGGTCGCCGCGATCGCTTCGGCTTCGACGATCGATCAAGCGACACACGATGCGATCGATGCGATGTTCGCGTTCCTGACCAAGGTCGTCGGTCTGGATACCAACGAGACCGCCAACCTTATGAGCCTGGTCGGTTTCCTCAAATACTGTCAGGTGGTCGATCCCGAAGTGACGGTACGCTTCGAGTTCCCGCAACAGGTGCTCAAAGAGCTCGGCTTCAAAGGAATCGGTAAGTAGAGCAGAGCGGTCTACCACGCAGTGCCCGGAGTCGTGGAGCCAATTTTCCTTGGATTCCTCACAAGCTCGGCAAACGCTTCCCTAGGTCGCGTTCGTCGCGTCAGACCGCTCCGGTGAGCCTATTGTCTCACCTACACTCACGGACTGAGCTAACTCCCTTCGGGAGTGGATCTCAGTCCTACTTCCTTAAGGGGCTACGGAGAAATTGCTCCGTCGCACTCCGAGCATTCCTAAAGTCATCCTCAATACGTCCGATGGTATAGTTGTGTAGTGACTGAACAGGATGCATACGACTATGATTTCGAGCAGCTGGG
>WQXV01000158.1 GCA_009781565.1 Actinomycetes bacterium | reverse complement strand
GAGATACTCAAGATCCACGCGCGTAACAAGCCGCTTTCAAAAGACAGTGATCTTTCCGTGCTTGCGCGACGGACCCCCGGTTTTACCGGTGCCGATCTGAACAACCTGCTCAACGAGGCAGCCCTGCTTGCCGCGCGAGCCGGTAAAGAAGAGATCGATATGGACGAGCTTGAAGAGGGGATCGATCGCGTGATCGCCGGTCCCGAGAGACGCTCTCGTTTCATCAGCGACAAGGAAAAGAAGACGATCGCCTTGCACGAATCGGGTCATGCGATCGTAGGACATCGCCTGCCTAACTCCGACCCGGTCCATAAAGTCACGATCATCCCCCGTGGACGCTCGCTCGGTTCGACCTGGTCACTTCCCGGTGAAGATCGCTTCTTGGAAAGCAAGCAAGAGATGATCGATGATATTGCCGTGCTGCTAGCCGGTCGAGTCGCCGAAGAGATGGTGATAGGAGATATCACCACCGGTGCGGGAAACGATATCGAACGTGCCACCCAGACAGCCAAGAACATGGTGACCAAATACGGCATGAGCGATCTGCTCGGTCCCCAAAAATTCGGGCAGGAACAAGGTGAGGTCTTCTTGGGCCGTGATTTTTCCAACAACGCCGATTACGGTGAGGCGACGGCTGCTCAGATCGATGCCGAGATCATGCGCCTTATCAGAGAAGGTACTGACACGGCGAAGAATATCCTGCAAGATGATCGCGATAAGCTCGAGCTGATGGCATCGGCGCTTATCGAGTACGAGACGCTTGAGGGGGACGCGGTCGAGGCGATCATGACTGATACATGGGAAGAGTATGTTGCGACCCACTTCGACGATTCCTCAGGTGTTCCTGCGCTTGAACCCGATCCTGATCAAAAGTCAGCTCCCGGTATCGTCTACGCTCCACCGGAGCCTGAGCATGAAGAGCAGTGGGAGCAGGTCCGCGAAGACCTCGAACAGTAGGCAAAGCATCTCGATTACCGATCACCGATAAAGGAATGTGCTGATGGTAAAAAAGTCTGCCACCCATATGGATAGTGCAAAGATCGAGCAGGGAGTCCGCCTCATCCTTGAGGGAATAGGCGAGGATCCCGATCGTGAAGGATTGGTCGAGACTCCGACCCGCGTCGCCCGAATGTATGAGGAGATCTGCGCTGGTATTCACGAGAGCGCGGCAACGCACTTTTCTGTGACTTTTAATGAGGATCACCAAGAGATGGTGCTTGTCAAGGATATACCGCTCTACAGCATATGCGAGCATCACTTAGTGCCGTTTATCGGGGTAGCCCATGTCGCTTACATCCCCAATGAGAAGGGAACGGTCTGCGGTCTCTCGAAGCTGGCACGCGTTGTCGATGTGTATGCGAAGCGACTTCAGTTGCAGGAGCGCTTGACCTCCCAGATCGCGCAAAGCATCGTCGAGCATCTCGACCCGCTGGGCGTGATGGTCGTGATCGAAGCCGAGCATCTCTGCATGTCGATGCGCGGGGTGCGCAAACCCGGTACTACGACGATCACCAGTGCGGTGCGTGGATCGTTCGCCTCCGACCCGCGGACTCGTGCCGAAGCGATGTCTTTTCTGACATGAACGACCCTCTCATAATGGGCATCGTCAATGTGACGCCCGATAGTTTCTCGGATGGAGGAGCATTCCATACTCCCGATGAGGCGGTCTCCCACGCGCTACGACTCGTTGAGGCGGGAGCCGATATCATCGATGTGGGTGGAGAATCGACCCGTCCTGGCTACACCCCTCTCGACGCTGACGACGAGCTCCTACGCATCCTTGCGGTGGTCATGGCTCTCACGTCGCGTGGTATTTGCGTCTCGGTCGATACGCGTCACGAAGAGACGGCACGCGTCGCCTTAGATGCCGGAGCAACCTACATCAATCGCATCTTTCATCTCTATGATGCCCAAGGTGACATAGCAGCAATCGATCCTGGCTTCGGCTACGTCGATACCTATGAGGAGGATCTTGCGCTGTGGGCAAGCCTCGACGAGCTCGCACGTGGTGAATACCCCCTCATGGTCGGCGTGTCACGCAAGCGCTTCGTTGGTCGCATCAGCGGTATCGCTGATCCTGTCGATCGAGATGAAGCGAGCGCCCAGCTCGCATTGGCTGCGGTCCTTCACGGAGCGAGCATTGTGCGCGTACACAACGTGGTGCTGACCAAGCACTATCTCGACACGTTTGCCGAATCACCCAACATCATTGCCTATATTGCGCTCGGATCGAATCTGGGTGATCGTGACGGATATCTGAAACGAGCGGTCGAGCATATCAATGCGCTTCCTGCCACATCGGTCGTCGCCCAGTCGCGGGTGATCGAGACCGCTGCACAATATGTGACCGAACAGCCCGACTTCCTCAATGCGGTGATCCGGGTTCAGACCAAGCTACCGCTCTTCGCGTTCTTTACCGAGCTGCAGGCGATAGAGGTCGTCATGGGGCGCGTCAAGGAGTATGACAAGGGACCACGCACGATCGATCTTGACCTTCTCATCTATGGCGACAGCACCTATACGACTCCCGAACTGACCGTGCCCCATCCTTTGATGCATGAGCGTGATTTCGTCATGCGCCCGCTCGAAGAAGTTATCCTCTCATAAAGCACGACTCAATCACAAAAAAGGAGCCCCGAAGGGCTCCTTGAAGTTTTGCTTTTTACTACCGAATGATCAGAGTTCGCGTTGCTTGCTTACAAAAGGAACGCTTGCCAAGGCACAACCGATAAGAACGGTGAGCAAAGGCATGAACGAGATGAGACTATCCCCGGTGGGAGGCACGACTGGCTTG
>WQXV01000157.1 GCA_009781565.1 Actinomycetes bacterium | reverse complement strand
CGGATATAGCCGATGTATCCTTCATAGAGCTCGGTCTTGGTGACCGGTACCTGGATGACCGCACGCTCGATGGTGACCGTATAGGGAACTCCCAAAGGATAGCGGATATTCATCGTATCCTCTTCGGTATAAGGCCGACAGAGGGTGATCGTCACCGTAGTGCCAGGTTCTCCCTTTACCAAGCGTTGTATCTCGGTGGTCGTCCACATATCTTGCTGGACACCATCGATCTCGTAGAACCAATCGCCCTTTTCGATACCGGCCTTCTCTGCAGGGGTCCCCTCGTATACCTGAGCGACCCTTACGTTACCGTTCTCCTCAGAGAGGACGACGCCGATACCTCCGAACACGCCCTCCATTGCCTCGTTGTAATTTTTGAAATCATCAGCGGGCATATAGCGAGCGTAGCGATCACCGTTGCTCTGCAAAAGACCATTGATCGCTCCGACGGTCGCCGTGGTCTCATCAGGTGGATCGAGCGCCTGACGTTGCATGAGGGCAAAGACCGAATCGACCCCACTGCTGATCGTCGAGGGCTCGCGGAAGAGCCCAAGTTGTGCACTGACCAGAAACCCTGCTAAGAATCCGCCGAGGATCCCCAAGGCTATCAAGGCGACGATTATGAATATTTTGAGTGCGCGTGGCATCTTCGTCTACACCTTGAGATACTTGCGCATCGCGATCCATGATCCGACGATTCCTATTGCGATACCACCCAAGATGAGCAGAAGCGAGATCTGCCACATGACCGTACCGGGTACGGATATCTGCATGAATGCTATAGCTTGCTTGATGCGTGGTAGCCCCCATACGTGGAATGCCAAGATCGCTAACAGAGCCAACAGTGCCCCGATCAGAGCTTGGAACACACCTTCGAGGATGAACGGTGCACGGATGAACCAGTTGCTTGCACCCACCAAACGCATGATGCCTATCTCAGCGCGTCGCGCATAGATGGCGAGGCGTATAGTGTTGTTGATGAAGATGAGTGATACCAATGCCAGCATGGTCACGAACGCGATGCCTACATAACGCAGCACGTTGGTGAACGCAAAGAGACGTCTGACCGTCTCTTGCCCATAGTTCAGAGATTTCGAGGGGTCATCAGGACGATCGGCGATCCGAAGGAACGCGTCGGTGCCTTTGATCTCCTCGACGACCTGCTCGACATCTTGCGCATTGTTCAGCTCGACGTCAAGAGATGCCGGCAACGGATTACCCTCGATGCTTTCAATGACCTCGGGAGACTGCTCCATCGTCTTCTTGAACTTCTCGAGCGCTTCTTCCTTGGTCGTGAAACTGACGGTCTTTACCAGCGGGTTGTTCTGTAGTTGACGCTGCAGCACCTCGATATCTTGCGAGGGGGCATCGTCAAGGATGAATATCTGTATGCTGACCTTGCTCTCGACATCCTCGACCAACGAGTTGACCAGGGCTCCCGAATAGATCGAGATACCTACCAAAAGAAGTGAGAGAAAGATCGTGATGATCGCGCCGAGACTCATGACCCAGTTCCGTTTGAAACTGGTTGCGGCCTCGCCGACCAAATAGAGAGGATTAATCGACATATCCGTACACCCCTCTCGCTTGGTCGCGCGCAATGTGTCCGCTTTCAAGAGCGATCACCCTTCGACGCATCGAGTTGACCATCTCGCGATCATGGGTCGCGATCAAGATGGTCGTCCCAGTCTTGTTGATCCGATCGAGCAGCTTCATGATACCCAGCGATGTCTGGGGATCGAGGTTTCCCGTCGGCTCATCACAGAGCAGGAGAGGCGGACGATTGACGAAGGCCCTCGCGATGGAGACACGCTGTTGCTCTCCACCTGACAGCTCGCTCGGATAACTGTCGATCTTGTCCTCAAGGCCTACCAAACGCAAGACTTCGGGGACCTGTGTGTTGATGACATGTTTCGATTTGCCGATGACTTGAAGCGCGAATGCCACATTCTCAAATGCGGTCTTGTTGGGCAGGAGCTTGAAGTCCTGGAACACGCATCCTATATTGCGCCGCAGATACGGGATCTTGGGGTTGCGCAACTTGCTCAGGTCGTGTCCAGCGACGACGATCTGCCCTGAAGAGGGGGTCACCTCCCGAAGGAGGCTTCTGATAAAGGTCGATTTGCCTGAACCACTATGCCCCACGATGAAGACGAACTCACCTGCTTCGATCTCGACATTGACACCTGAAAGCGCGGCATACTCAGGGGTATACTGCTTGGTGAGATTACGTACCGATATCATCTTCGGGCCCGATACACGCGAAGCAGTCGGAATAGGTGCCGCAAGCTCTGCGTAACCTTTTGCGATCTCGTCCAATTCGGGATCGCGCACCGAAGATGCCCGCCCTGGATCGGGCAAGATATTATCTAAATCAAATTCTAAGTCCACTAAATCAGCCAAGGAATGCTCCTCACTCTCTGGTTGTGACACATGCACGCAGACGTGGCGCCGCGAGCACGACGGGTCCTAGTGTACCGCATCGTCTCCTCACATAAAGCGCGCTCGCAATCTGAACACGCATCGTTCACGGTACTGTTACTTCTTGCACACACAAACTTGACATTTGAGTATCCAAGAATGTGCACGGACATGCAAATAAAAACCGTTTGAACAGGGGTTTTCCTAATTCTATTGCTTTGTGCGGGCTGCGAGCGCCGCTATTTGACGAGTTCGCGCGCTGCCTCGACTATCGACGGTGCGTCCAAACGATAATGAGCAAGCAGTTCGAGTGGATCCCCGCTTTGACCGAAGCTGTCAGCGATCCCGATACGACGCGTGGGGACCGGATGGACCTCGCT
>WQXV01000156.1 GCA_009781565.1 Actinomycetes bacterium | reverse complement strand
GCAAAGCAAGTTAGGCGGGCGGCAGCTCGTCTACACCTTACAGCGAAAGCGGTCAGGTCGATGATAGCAATTCCATTGCAGGACATTTAGTCCCGTCGGCACACCATTCGCTGATGGGATTTTTTAGTTGGATATGAAGGGAGCGTGGCACAATAAGCAACGATTATCGCGTGAATGAGGATATCTATGCATCCAAATGTCGCTTGATCGGACCGAATGGGGATCAGCTGGGCATCTACAGTGTCGACAGTGCGTTGGACATGGCAGATGACCAAGGATACGATCTGGTAGAGATCGCCCCCCAAGCCGATCCACCCGTGTGCAAGATCATGGATTTCGGGAAGTTCAAATACGAACTGTCCCAGAAGGCGAAAGCGGCTAAGAAGAACCAGCAAAAGATCGAGATCAAAGAGATGAAGTTTCGTCCCAAGGTCGATATCGGGGACTACAACACCAAGAAGAAACACATCTTGCGCTTTCTCGACGCGGGTGCCAAAGTGAAGGTGACCATCATGTTCCGTGGTCGCGAGATGGCCTACCCCGAGCTGGGACGCAACATCTTGGAGCGCTTGGAAGAAGACCTCAAGGATGTGGCGCAGGTCGAGAACCAGCCAAAGCTTGAAGGTCGCAACATGCATATGCTCATCACACCGCTCAAAGAGAGACCGAGCAAACCAACGTCCAAGCCAGAGACGCAAAAGGTCGAATCCGACAAGGAGACCGAAACCGATCGCGAATCTGGCGAAGAGACAGTACCAGGCGAAAACTCAGAGTAAAGGAGTGAGATATGCCAAAGATGAAGACCCATAAGGGTGCCGCAAAACGTGTGCGCGTGACCAAGAATGGAAAACTGATGCGCGGAAAGGCGTACACCAGTCACATTCTGACGAAGAAATCCCCCAAGCGTAAGCGCAACTTCCGCAAAGAGGGACCGATCTCAGCTGCTGACACGAAGATGATCAAACGCAAGCTGGGTAGCTAGCGCAGAAGGAGAATGAATCATGCCACGAGTAAAACGGGCGATCAATGCCCATAAGAAACGCCGCACGACCCTTCAAAGAGCAAAGGGCTACTACGGTGCTAAGTCACGATCCTATCGCGCTGCTAAAGAGCAAACTCAGCACTCGATGCAGTACCAGTATCGTGACCGTCGCAACAAGAAGCGCGACATTCGTCGTCTCTGGATCACCCGCATCAATGCGGCTGCTCGCCAACACGACATGAGCTACAGCCGTTTCATGCATGGGCTCAAGCTGGCCGAGGTCGAACTCGACCGCAAGGTACTGGCCGACATGGCCGTCAACGAACCAGCGTCATTTGCTAAACTGGTTGAAGTAGCCAAAGCTGCACTCTAGGGGGACATTGTGAACCAAGATAGCTTTGCACAGGGAATGCGTCAGTATCGGGCGGGCAACTATGCCCAAGCCGCTCAAGATTTTCTTGAGAGCGCAGAACCGGGCATCGCACGCGGAAACGGTTCAGCCTTCCATCAAGCAGGCAACGCCTTCTTACAACTGAAGCGTAACAAAGATGCGCTGACGATGTATCAAAACGCGTTGCGCGATGATACCTATGACAACATGAGCGCCGTCTACTCCAATATCGGCCTTGTGCATGCCAAGGAGGGCAACTACGCCGCAAGCGCGGATGCCTACGAGCTCGCCTCCACCTATCCCGAGTGTGAAAAACCCTACAAATGCCATCTGAAGGTGGCACAGAACCAGATGAAACTGGGCAGTATCGACAAGGCGGCGATCGCCTATAAGAAGGCGGCGCTCGACCTGAACAACCCGCAACGCTCCAAGGCGCTCTATAACCTCGCGCTGTGCCTGCTCGAGCTCAAACAACCGCTCTCAGCGGTCGAGTCGCTCAAGCTGGCTCTCGAGTTTCCTGATTGCGAGAACCGCGGACAGGTCTTCTCCTCTCTCGGTATCGCCTATTCACTGCTCAACAGTGACGAGGAGGCCGTCGAGGCGTTCGAACATGCAAGCTACAGTCTGGGCGAGGAGGGGCTCAGCCCGGTCGCGGCATCTGCGTATGCGGCTGCTCGAGCGCGCCTGGCTGCCCTGGCCCCCGAGCCTCCCATCATCGAAGAGACCGTCATCGACGACTCGGACGAGGAGGCGCTCTCGCGCACGGGCGAGATCCAATCGATCGATATGGGTCAGACCGATGCCGCAGATGTCTATCCGGCTGTCGGGACCGATGAGGAGATCGCGCATTTCTTTGCGCTGACCGATGATGAGCTCGCCGAACAAGGCAAACAAATCGCCATGGCCGAGCACCATGTGCTCTGGTGGAAAGTCGCGCTGTGGTCCTTGCTCGGGTTGCTGTTGGTAGCGGCCCTTGCTGTCGGTCTGGCCTACTTCTTCGGTTTGGGCTATCCACCGGCCAACGAGATCGTCTACAACGCACTCAGCGCGTATGGATCCGAACAAAACGTTGCGCCCTATTGGAATGTCGATCAAAGCCAGGCTGAGCTCCAGATGCAGGAGAGCATCCCACGCCAGGCGGTCTTCGATATCGGTCCACCCTCAGGGCGTATGAACGAGAGCAAGGTCACCGTTCATGTCACCGATATGCAAGATGTCGTCACGACACTGACCTTCACCCTGGTCCGCGATGGGCTCAGCTGGAAGATCAGCAGTGTCAGCGCTGATCATCCCGTACAAGGCGAATCGATAACGACTACGGGGCAGACGCAAGAGACGACAGGAACGCCGACCGAGCAGGTGCTGCCAGCGGCAACAACCGATCAGACCAAGACCGGCGCGCCTGATGATGGAACGCTGGCCAACGAACAGTACGAAGAGG
>WQXV01000155.1 GCA_009781565.1 Actinomycetes bacterium | reverse complement strand
TGGATCGGCAAGGTCGTCGACTTCTCGAAAGTCGAGGAGATGATAGAACAAGAGCTTGAAAGCTCAATGGCCCAGATCATGGGGGTTTTGCAAAAAGAGCTCTCGGCTCAGATCGGCGCCCAGATAACCGAGCTCATGACAAAGACGCTGCTTCCCACGATACAGAATGCGATCGCGACCCAGATGAGCCAGATACTCTCAGAGCAGCTCGCACCTCTGATCGCACAGCAGATGGGCTCGATCATCAGCCAGCAGATCATGCCGCTGATCATCGGATCGGTATCGAACACGATGAGTACCGCTTTGAGCACGATCATCGGCTCGACCATGAACCAGATCATGGGACAGATCACCTCGCAGCTGACCAGTGCGCTTTCCAGCGCTTTTGACTTCGATGCCAGTTCGCTGACCGATGCGTTCGATATCGAGGTCGATCCGGCTCAGATGCGTGAGCTCATGATGGCCTCGTTCGCCTTTGAGAACAACACCTTCGAGTCGAACCTGCGCAAGTTCGACTACGCCGATATGGCAAAACCGACCAGCATATCGATCTATCCCAAAGATTTCGATAGCAAAGAAGAGATCATCAAGATCTTGGATGCCTACAACGAGCGTATGGAGGAGCAAGGCTATGACGATCGTGTGATCTCGTATACCGACTTTGTGGGAACGCTGATGAAATCGGTGACCAGTATCATCAACACCATCAGCTATGTGCTGATCGCCTTTGTGGCGATCTCGTTGGTGGTCTCCTCGATCATGATCGGCATCATCACCTATATCTCGGTGCTCGAACGCAAGAAGGAGATCGGTATCCTGCGCTCGATCGGGGCCTCGAAAGGCGACATCGGACGCGTGTTCAACGCCGAGACGCTGATCGTCGGACTTTCCGCCGGTCTGATCGGGGTCGGGTTGACCGCGCTTGCCACCATCCCGATCAACTACTTCATCGGCGAGCGGATGCTCAACATCTCCAATATCACGATCCTGCCGATCGAAGCGGCCGGAGTGCTGGTGCTCATATCCATGGTGCTCTCGTTCATCGCAGGGCTCATCCCATCTTCGGCGGCCTCCCGGCGCGATCCGGTCGAAGCTTTACGCAGCGAATAGCACCTGCGTAGAGCCATAGGTCCACAATGGCAGCGCGTGAGCGGCTCAAAACGCACGCTCACCGGCCATAATGGCAGTTGCAACAGGGGCGCTTAACAAATCTGTTATACTCGTACGCATAGTCGCAGCGTGCGACTAGTGTTGTTGTCAATGAGGAGAATTGCAAGGTACAGGTAATGGCAGAACAAGAGTTTGGTACGACGTTCGAGCACCCCGAGATGTCGCAAGACGCGATGGAGGAGCTCATCGATGGCACTTTGGCAGATTTCGACGAAGGCGATCTGGTACAAGGGACCGTAGTCAAGATCGAGCATGACGAGGTCTTGCTCGATATCGGATATAAATCAGAGGGCGTGATCCCCGCACGCGAACTATCCATCCGCAAGGATGCCTCACCGGCCGATCTGGTCAGCATCGGCGATGAGGTCGAAGCATTGGTGTTGCAAAAAGAGGATAAAGAGGGTCGTTTGATCCTTTCGAAGAAGCGTGCGGAGTATGAGCGCGCCTGGAAGAACGTCGAAGAGCAGTTCGAGAACCAAGAAGTCGTCGAAGGCGAGGTCATCGAGACCGTCAAGGGCGGCTTGATCGTCGACATCGGCCTGCGCGGCTTCCTGCCCGCTTCACTGATCGATCTGCGCCGGGTGCGTGACCTCGACTCGTTCATGGGCGAGCGTCTCGAAGCGCGCATCATCGAGATGGACCGCAATCGCAACAATGTCGTGCTCTCACGTCGTGTCCTGCTTGAGGAGGACCGCAAACAGGATCGAGGAGAGCTGCTGGGCAAACTGCAGAAGGGCATGATCCTGCCCGGAGTGGTCTCGTCGATCGTCGAGTTCGGTGCTTTCATCGATCTGGGCGGTATCGACGGTCTGGTACACATCAGTGAGCTCTCATGGAGCCATGTCAACCATCCCAGCGAGGTCGTCAAGGTCGGCGACGAGGTCGAGGTACAGGTCCTCGAGGTCGAACTCGAGCGTGAGCGCATCTCACTGGGGCTCAAGCAGACCAGTGAGGACCCCTGGAAGAAGATGGTCGAAGGCTATCCGGTCGACGCGATACTTGAGGGGACTGTTACCAAGCTCGTACCGTTCGGCGTGTTCATCGAGCTGGGCGAAGGAGTCGAAGGTCTGGTCCACATCTCCGAGATGGCCAAGGGTCATGTCGAGACACCTCAACAGGTCGTCGAGGTAGGCGACAAGGTCCAAGTCAAGGTCATGGGTGTCAACGCCGAGAAGCGTCGTATCTCGCTCTCGATGCGCGCTGCCGCCGAGGATCTGGGCTATGAGATCGAGATCCGCGGAAAAGCAAAGGACGAGGAAGCTGAAGGTGCAGATGACGCGGGCGTCGAGGCACCGGTCGAGCAGCTCGATATCGAGGATATGCCTGCTGACGACAGTGTCGTCGAGGAGGCTCCCGTCACCGAGGAAGCAGTCGTCGAGGAGGCTCCCGTAACCGAGGAAGCAGTCGTCGAGGAGGCTCCCGTCGCCGATGAGGCAGTGGTAGAAGAGGCTCCTGTTGCCGAGGAGGCAGCGGTCGAGGCCACGGTCGCTGATGATGCGCCGGTCCCTCTTGATGAGTCATTGGTCGTTGAAGACCAGCCTGCCGATGAAGTAGTAGTAGCTGAACCTGTCGAAGCTGTCGAAGAAGCTCCCGTCGAAGAGGTAGAGGTCGATCCGTATGAGGACGTCAAGCTACCGGTCGATGCTGCCGATATGCCGGTCGAAGAGGTCTAGGCTGCCTCAGCCTCCTGGCTGAACTGCGAG
>WQXV01000154.1 GCA_009781565.1 Actinomycetes bacterium | reverse complement strand
CATCGAGGTCATCGTCAGGGCTGCCAAAGCCCTCATCCCCGGTGACGAGGATGAGGACGATGATGAGGAAGAGGAAGATGACTATACCCCATCACCCGACCGACCGGTCTTGAAGTAACACACAAGGCGGTTTTTGAAAGAACGCTCAAGCAGATAGGATGCCAGTATGTCAAAGAGGAGCATCATAGTTCTGGTCATGCTCGTGCTCATGATCGTCATGACATGGTCTGTGACTCTGGCCTATGCGCAGGGTGAGGATGCCACTGACGCTATGCCGGATTGGATGGTGGAGGGCAATGCGCCTGAGCTTCAAGACATGTCTGAGTATCTCGATCTTGTCCAACCCCAGCAAAAACAAGCTGAGGCTGACGCACGGGCACAAGAAAGTGCTGACGCCTCAGCAGCAGATCCTTTCTATCTGACTCCTGCAAGAATCGCTTTGATGCTTCTGCCCGTGGTGCTGACCTTCGCATTCCTCCTGCTTAGGTGGAGATATCGCACCGATACGCTGGTGGTCGACACGGTGGAGTTCTACCCGCCGGAAGGTCTCGATCCCGCACAGATGGGTTTTATCTATCAAGGACTGGTCTCCCGTCGTGGCATTGCCTCGATGGCGGTCTATTACGCTGACAAAGGGTACCTGAACATCGAGTATGCCGACGGCACCTATTCGCTTGTCAAAGTACGCGAATACGATGGTGAGAATCCTCGTGAGAAAGCCTTCTTCAATCGGCTGTTCGCTCGCTCAGACCGGGTGAGCGAAAAAGAGTTCTATCGCAGGTTCTCGGGGTTGCGGTCCCTGCTGTGGGAGCTCTCCAACCCTTTCACCATCTTTGTGCCGCTTCCGGGAGTGTGGCGTATGCTTATGGCGTGTATCGGACTCGCATTCGTCACACCCCTGTTCACCCGCGTGATCGCAGCCTCGCAGTATTGGGGGCGCGTACAAATGATAAGCACGGCATTCTTTGCTGTGCTCTCGGTGGGGCTCGTCGCCTTTGCGATGTGGCTGGGATTTCGCATCGGCGCGAAGCAACTTGAGCGTCGACAGAAGTGGGAGAATCGCGACTACCTGCGCAGCGCCTTGCTTTTCTCGTGTGGGTTTGTCAGCTTGAATGCTCTACTCTTGATCGGCTATCATCCCTGGCGTTTCGTGCTCTTTACCGCGGTGTATTGGATCTGCTTCGCTCTGATGGCCGCCATACTGCTCACCATACGTCGCCGTACTGAATACGGCACTTTGTTGCTGGGCAAGATCCGCGGGTTCAAACAGTTCTTAGAAAGCGCCGAGAAGGATCGACTTGAGCAACTCTTCCTCGATGATCCCGAGTACTACCAGAACATTGTGCCGTATACCTATGTATTGGGCGTCTCCAATACTTGGATCGACCAATACGCACGTACCGTGTAAAGAAGCCGCCCCAGTATCCTGAGGCGGCTTGATAGTGCTCTTGGTAGAGCTGAGCTACTTGCTGCGTTTCTTGCTCAATCCAGCAGAGACGAACACCAGACCCGCGGGTGCGAGCAGAGTAAGTACACTCATGAACCCAAAACTGTCACCGGTGGGTGGGACATCAGGTTTGACTGGCTCCGGCGGTACTGGCTGGTCATTGGCGATCCAATGAGCATAGAGCGTCATGTCTGCCAATATCGGGGTATCGAACATCCACTCAGAACCGCCGACTGGCTCGGTCCACCAACCATCGAAGGTATAGCCTGCCTTGGTTGGCGGAATCGGCTCGGTGACCGGGGTACCTTGCGGTACATCGACGGTGAGAAGCGGCGTGCCGTTCTGTCCGTCGAAGGTCACTGTGACGGTCGTTGCCCGCTGCCACAAGAAGGTGTCCCATGTCTCTGTGTTCGCGGTTGGTGCTCCCACCAGATTACTCGCTGCAGAATCGAAGGCGACCTTAGTACCATCGTATGAGATCGAGTTGATTTCGGAGTCGGCATTGGCGCCTGTGCCATTCGGGCCAGCAGTGATCAGGGTGCAGTCAAGCGTTGCGACATCACAGAGGAACACATGCCAATCATCCAAACTGGTCGGTGCGCCGATCTGATCTGTCGCCCATGAGACGAAAGACACGAAGGATCCGTCATATGAGGTTGAGGGCCAATCAGTATTCCCATTCGCTCCGCTGCCTGATGCACCCGCGCTGATCAGCTTGGTCTCAAGACTGTCGATCTCTGCGATGAACGCATTTTCCCAGCCGTTGGTCGGAACTACTCCGCCGAGGTTTGTGGCTTCAGACAAATAGGCGACCTTGGTACCGTCGCCCGAGATCGAGGGAAGCCATGACCCGGTATTTCCTCCTGTACCACTTGTACCAGCAGTGATGAGCTTGGTGGGAGCCGACGCATCCCATACATAGATATTCGAATTCCATTCCGGAGTTGAGAGAGTCAGATCAGCTATCAGGTCTGTCGCAAACGATTGGAAAGCGATCTTGTTACCATCCGCAGAGATCGAGGGTTCATATGAGTCACTATCAGCTTGTGTTCCATCAGGCCGGGCGCTGATCAAGATACTGTCATCTGCCTCAGCATCCCATAAAAAGACATTGTAGTAATTATCTGACAACGAGGTCAGCGAAAGGGTGTTTGCATCTGACTCATAGGCAATATGTGTTCCGTCCGCATTGATCGAGGAGTAATCGGAAAAGCCATCAGCATAAGTTTTATCAGGATTGACCGAGATCAGTTTACAATCCCCTGTCTCTGCATTCCAAAGATAGATATTACAAAACTGCGCGCTACTAGTAGCACCTTTGAGGTTATGGGCATATGAGGTGAACGAGACCCAGGTCCCGTCCTCGGAGATCGAGGGTCGGAACGAATCACCATCTCCACTGCCGCCCTCATCTCCTGCAGTCACCAACACCGTGGTGTCGGT
>WQXV01000153.1 GCA_009781565.1 Actinomycetes bacterium | reverse complement strand
TGTTTGTCTCGTTGCGCAGAGTCACCTGACAGGCTCGATCGCATCGGTACGCATGAGATCATCGTAGGTCTCACGGTTGACGACCCAACGCCACTGACCATCCTTGACCCACACCACACCAGGGCGGACCTGCTTGTTATAGTTGTTCGAGAGGCTTTGGGCATAGGCTCCGGTCGAGCATACGCATAAGATATCGCCTCGCTCGACCTCTTGGAGCGGCCCGTCGCTGACCACGATATCCCCACTCTCGCAGTGCTTACCCGCCACCGTCACGGTGATCGTGCGGGGCTGGTCGGCTTTGTTGGCGATGAGCGCCTCGTAATGCGCATCATAGAGCGAAGTACGGATGTTATCGCTCATACCACCATCGACACTGACGTAGGTCCTGATATCGGGGATCTCCTTGATCACCCCGACGGTATAGAGGGTCAAGCCCGCATTGGCCACGATCGAGCGACCCGGCTCGACCGCCATCCGCGGCACCGGCAGCCCGTGTTTTTCGCATTCGGCTTTGATGTCATCGATGACGACTTTGCCGTAGTCTTTGATGGTGGAAGGCTCATCGGGCACGCCATAGGCAACGCCCAGTCCCCCACCGGTGTCGAGCAATCTTGTCTCGATGCCCAACTCATCACGGATCTTGGCGATAAAGGCGACCATGACCTCGATGGCCGCGCTGAAGCTCTGCAGCGCATAGATCTGTGAGCCGATGTGGATATGCAAGCCCTCAAAGTCGATACCCGGCAGCTCGCTTGCGCGTCTGACCGCCTTAAAAGCGCTACCCGAGTTCAGACCGAACCCGAACTTGCTGTCCTCTGCGCCGGTCTTGATATAGTCATGGGTATCAGCTTCGATACCAGGTGTGACGCGGATCAGTACCGCCTGCTCGACACCGCGCTCGCTTGCCAGCGTCGAGAGCCGTTCCAGCTCCTCGAAGCTATCGACCACGATACGTCCGACCCCTGCTTGCAGACACTCGACCAGTTCCTGGTCGGTCTTATTGTTGCCGTGTACATAGATGCGGCTTGGATCGAAACCGGCTGAGAGCGCAAGCGCTAGTTCGCCTCCACTGCTCACATCAAGACAGCAGTCCTCATCGGCGACCAACTGAGCCATCGCGCGACTCAAAAATGCCTTACCGGCATAGACGACATCGACCTCATCCCAGTGATAGCGGGTCCACTTGATATAGTCGCGCAACTGCGTCGCGATCGTATCCTCGTCCATCACATAGAGCGCGGTACCTGCTTCGTGAGCAAGATCGACCATATCGACCCCGCCCACGCAAAGGTGGCCATCGCGCACCTGAGCCGTTGCCGGAAGAACGTTGAGGAGATCTTCAGCGGTCTTGAAATCGGCGACCGCTCGTGGCTTGGCTGAGACGTGTTTGGCCATCGCTACATCCTCTCCGGTGCGGCAATACCCAACAGATCGAAGGTGACTCTCAGCGTGCGTCGGGTCGCATCGGCCAGCGCCAGACGTCCGCGATCGACGGTGCCATCCTCGTCGATCACACGACATTGGGTATAGAACTGATGGAACGCAGCGGCAAGTTCTTCGGCATAATACGTCAGCTTATGCGGAGCAAGGTCGCGCGAGGCGAGCTCGACGACCTCGCCGAACTCACCGATCTTTCGTATGAGCGCCATCTCACCAGGCTCGGTCAAACTGCTCAGATCGATATCGAGCGGAAGTGTGGCGACCAAGGTATCGGCGCTCAGATGTGAGGGTATCGCGCACGACGGCGACTGCTCGAGCACCTCGATCTGTGCGGGATCGCCGAGCGCTTTGCGGATGATGCTGCAGATGCGCGCATAGGCGTACTGCACATAGTAGAGCGGGTTTTCCGCGCTCTGCTCGATGGCCTTGGTGATATCGAAATCCACCGGTTGGTCGGTGTCGCGGCGCAAGAACCAATAACGTGTCGCATCGGCTCCGACCTCGTCGACCAGCTCCTCGAAAGTGATCATCTCGCCGGTCCGCTTGCTCATGCGCACGGGGACCCCATCACGCAACACGTTGACCAGTTGTCCGATGACCACATCGAGCGCACCGGGGTGTCCCAGCGCTTCAACAGCTGCCATCATGCGGGTGACGTAGCCATGATGGTCGGCTCCCCAGATATCGATGACCCGGTCGAACCCACGGTCGAATTTGTCTTTATGATAGGCGATATCGGGCGCGAAGTAGGTGTAGGTACCATCGGCCTTGACAAGCACGCGATCCTTATCATCACCGAAATCGGTCGAACGAAACCACAGCGCACCGTCCTTCTCATAGAGGTGCCCATCGCTTCGTAAACCGTCAAGTGCCACCTCGATATCGTTGGGTGTTCCCTCATAGAGCGTGCGTTCCGAGAACCAATGATCGAAATCGACCCCGGTCGAATGGAGGAACTCCTTGAGGTGGGCCAGCACCTCTTTATACCCACGTTCCCGCAGATACCCCTGACGTGCCTCGTCGCTTGCCTCGACCCACGCATCGCCTATGTCGTCTTTGATCGCGCGTGCGATATCGGTGACATAGGTCCCGTGATAGGCATCTTGCGGCATCTCGACGTCTTTGTCATGCAGTTGCAGATAGCGCACCGAGAGGCTCTTGCCGAATTTTTCCATCTGGGCCCCGGCGTCGTTGATATAGAACTCACGCTCGACCTCATGACCGGTGTGCTCGAGGATGCGTGCCATCGAATCGCCCAGAGCAGCCCAACGTCCGTGTCCGATATGGAGTGGACCGACCGGATTGGCGCTGACGAACTCGACTTGGACACGTTTACCATCCCCGAGATCTGATGAGCCGAATGCTCGATCGAGCTGGCGTGCCTCGCTCACGATACGCATCAGGGCAGGATGTGCTAGACGCATGTTGATGAAACCGGGACCGGCGACCTCGACCGAATCGATATCAGCGGATTGCTCG
>WQXV01000152.1 GCA_009781565.1 Actinomycetes bacterium | reverse complement strand
TCGCGCTCACGGGTACGTTTGAACTCTTCGAGATCAGCGGTGAGCTCCTCGCGAAGTTCGGGCAGGTCGGCCTCACGTGCCTCGACATCCACACTGGTGATGATCGGGCTGACGAAGTAGAGGACACGCTCGAGATCCTTGTACTTGATATCGAGCAGGGTGCTCATGTGCTTGGCGACACCCTGTGCGTACCACACGTGTGAGACGGGAGCTGCCAGCTCGATGTGTCCCATACGCTCACGACGAACCTTGGCCCGGGTGACCTCGACGCCGCAACGCTCACAGGTGATCCCCTTATAGCGGATGCGTCGATACTTACCGCATGAGCACTCCCAGTCCTTGGACGGTCCGAAGATCCGCTCGCAGAACAAGCCGTCGCGCTCAGGTTTCTGGCTTCGATAGTTGATCGTCTCCGCTTTCTTGACCTCACCATAGGACCAACGACGCATATCATCGGCGCTGACGAGGCGGATGCGTAGACGATCGAAATTGCTCACATCGATATTGTTACTCATTTATTGGACCTCCCCTTCCTTCTTCTCTTTCGCATCGACCTCTTCGGGTTTCTGCTCGGGAGGTTTGACTTCTTCTATCTCATCATCAAGCTCGATGGCGTCAAGGTTCCAGTCGCTCTCGCTGACGGCCTCTTTGCCCTCGATCCCATCGATATCCTCTTCCATCATCTTCTCGATGGTGGCCAGATCGGTGATCAGGTTGCCCTCCTCATCGAAGAACAGGCGCGGGCGACCGTGCTCGTACTCATGGATGAGCTCTTCGCTGATCTCCTCGGGCGCCTCGGACAGTTCGATCTGCTCGTTGACTTCGCTCAACGCTTCGATATCGAGACCGAGTGCCTTGAGCTCGGTACGCAAGACGTTGAAACTCTCGGGCATGCCCGGCTCAGGGATGTTCTCACCTTTGACGATCGCCTCGTAGGCCTTGACGCGTCCGATCAGGTCGTCACTCTTGATGGTCAAGATCTCGCGCAGCAGGTAGGCTGCGCCATAGGCGTAGAGCGCCCAGACTTCCATCTCTCCGAAACGCTGACCGCCGAACTGCGCCTTACCACCCAGCGGTTGCTGGGTCACGAGCGAGTACGGACCGGTCGAGCGCGCGTGGATCTTGTCGTCGACCAGATGGTGGAGTTTGAGCGTGTAGATATAGCCGACGGTGACCGGCTCACGGAAGGGCTCACCGGTGCGCCCGTTATAGAGCGTCACCTTGCCCTCGCGTGACATCTGCGGGATGAACGCGTCCTCGGCTTGAGCTCCGAAGCGGTCTTTCGCCTTGAGCACGAGGTTGTGGTTGGCCGCCTCGATCGCGTCGGAAATCTCACCTTCCTTCGCACCGTCGAACACCGGCGTCGAGACATGCATCATACCCTCGACGGCTTCCTTGGCGTTGATCGAGTCAAACCCGATACCCGCCGCAAAACCCAGGTGGGTCTCAAGCAGCTGGCCGACATTCATACGTGAGGGCACACCCAGGGGACTCAGTATCAGGTCGATCGGGGTACCATCGGCCATGAACGGCATATCCTCGATAGGAAGCACCTTGGCGATGACACCCTTGTTACCATGGCGTCCTGCCAACTTGTCGCCTTCCTGGATCTTACGTTTCTGAGCGACGAAGACACGCACCATCTCGTTGACGCCACGTTTGAGCTCGACACCGGCATCTCCGGAGCTCACACGGCTGACCGCGATCACGCGACCGGATACACCGTGCGGGACCTTGAGCGAGGTGTCGCGTACATCGTGGGCCTTCTCACCGAAGATCTGACGCAGCAGGCGCTCCTCGGCGGTCTGCTCGCCACTCTCACCTTTCGGCGTGACCTTGCCGACCAGGATGTCTCCGGGACCGACCTCGGTGCCGACCACGACGATACCCTCCTCGTCCAGATGGGCGAGCATATCGTCACTGATGTTGGGGATCTCGCGGGTGATCTCCTCGCGACCCAACTTGGTGTCGCGCGCCTCAAGCTCATACTCCTTGATGTGTATCGAGGTGAGCAGGTCTTGTTGGACCACGCGCTCGGACACGATGATCGCGTCCTCGAAGTTATAGCCCTCCCAGGGCATGAATGCCACCAGGAGGTTCTGTCCCAGCGCCAGCTCGCTACCCTCGATCGAAGGGCCGTCAGCGAGCGGCTGGTTCTCTTTGACTTTGGCGCCCTCGACGATCGCGTCGACGGGGCGGTAGTTGATACACGTGCTCTGATTCGAGCGGTTGAACTTGGGAAGATCGTAGATATCGGTCGTGCCATCATCAGCACGGATCACGATCGTGTTGGCGTCCACGCTCTCGACGGTGCCGGCGTGTTTGGCCAAGACGACCTCGCCTGAGTCGGTCGCAACGATCGCCTCAAGTCCGGTACCGATCAGCGGCGCGGCAGGGCGCAGCAGCGGAACCGCCTGACGTTGCATGTTCGCGCCCATCAGCGCGCGGTTCGCATCGTCATGTTCGAGGAACGGGATCAGCGCGGTCACGGCAGAGACCATCTGGCGTGGCGAGACGTCCATGTAGGTGACATCTTTGGGAAGGCGCTCTTCGGGCTCACCGAACTGGCCTTCGACTCCGGTGCCTTTCACGCGGCACAAAACACGCTTGTTGAGGAACTTGCCGGTCTTCAGATCGATCGGCTCGTTAGCCTGAGCGATGACCTCACGCTCCTCCTCGTCAGCAGTCAGGTGATGGACCTCGTCAGTGACCCGGCCGTTGACCACCTTGCGATACGGTGTCTCGATGAAGCCGTAGCTGTTGATCTGGGCATAGGTCGCCAACGAGTTGATCAGACCGATGTTCATACCTTCAGGGGTCTCGATAGGACAGACGCGTCCGTAGTGAGACGGGTGGACGTCGCGCACATCGATCTTGGCCTCACGGGCGGAGCGGATGCCACCACGACCGATAGCCGAGAGGCGC
>WQXV01000151.1 GCA_009781565.1 Actinomycetes bacterium | reverse complement strand
CGAGGTCGAACTTTCGTTCTTTAACTTTGATGCGCTCAATCACACACCGCAGCATCCTGCGCGAAGTGCAAGCGATACATTCTATGTATGTGATATGACCGGAGACGAATTTGAAGGTCCTGAACCGAGCGAAGTCTTGATGCGGACCCATACCTCACCCGTGCAGGTGCGCGCTATGCAGGATCAGAGGCCTCCCATTTATATTCTCGCGCCCGGCAAGGTTTATCGACGCGATGTGGCAGACCCAACGCACCTGCCTCAGTTCACACAGATCGAAGGCCTGGTCGTTGATAAGGGAATTACCTTTGCCGACCTGAAGGGAACGCTTGATTACTTTGTCAAAGCGATCTTCGGTCCTGACCGGCGCACGCGATTTCGGCCACACTTCTTCCCGTTTACCGAGCCCAGTGCCGAAGTAGATGTCAGTTGTGGCATCTGTGATGGTAGCGGTATTGTTGATGGGCAGACCTGCCGTTTTTGCAGTGGGGTAGGTTGGGTCGAGATCTTGGGGTGTGGCATGGTCGATCCTAATGTATTCGAAGCGGTCGATATTGATCCAGAGATCTATACCGGATTCGCATTTGGCATGGGCGTCGAGCGCATCGCGCTGCTCCGCTATGATATCCCCGATATACGCATGCTCATCGAAGGTGATATGCGTTTCTTGCGTCAGTTCTAGGAGGACGAATCGTTATGCGTGTTTCGCTTAATTGGCTGGAAGAACTACTGCCTGAAGGGGCGCTTTCCAATGTATCGACCGAGCATATGTGTGAGCGGCTTGATATGACTGGTACTGCGGTCGAGGCGGTCGAGAAGACCGGTCAGATTCCGGAAGGTATTTATGTTGGACAGATCGTCAGCAAGGAACGTCATCCTGACAGCGATCACCTCTGGATTACCCGTGTTGATGTGGGTGATGCTGCTGGTGAGTATGCGGGTGATGATGGTTTGCTCCAAATCGTGTGTGGTGCTCAGAATTTTGAGGCGGGAGATAAAGTGCCCGTTGCGACTGTTGGGGTCATCTTTGCTCCTGCTGCAGGCGAGAGCAAGGAGTTTGTCATCAAGAAATCGAAGCTTCGTGGCGTCGAGAGCTTTGGCATGAACTGTAGCGTTCGTGAACTCGGGTTGGGCGATAATCATGATGGCATCATGATACTGCCAAAAGATGCACCGATTGGCACTTCTTTTGCGCATTGGTATGGCGATGGTGACACGATCTTTGATCTAGAAGTTACCCCGAATCGTCCTGACTGCTTGAGCATGATGGGCATTGCGCGCGAGGTCGGCGCGGTATTTGATGTTGAGCCGACCGGCATACTTGTCCCTCAGATCGAACTGGTCGAGGCTGACGAGACGATCGATACAATCGCTTCGATTGAGATCGAAGCTCCTGATCTTTGTCCGCGCTACGCGGGGCGCGTGATCCGTGGGGTCACGGTTGGCCCAAGCCCCCAGTGGCTCGCCGATCGTGTTACTGCTGCGGGAACACGAAGTGTTAATAACGTGGTCGATGTCACGAACTTTATCCTCTATGAAATGGGGCAGCCACTTCATGCTTTCGATCTTGATCGAATAGCAAAAGATGAGGACGGACGTGCCAAGATCATCGTTCGGCGCGCCCATGAGGGCGAGAAGATGGTCACGCTCGATGAGGTCGAACGCACCTTTGACCGGGAAAACCTGATGATAGCTGACTTGAGTGGACCGATTGCGCTGGCTGGCGTGATGGGTGGTATGACGACCGAAGTCGAGGACGATACCGTTAACGTATTTCTCGAGGCAGCCATCTTCGACCCCGCAAACATCAGCCGCACGAGCAGGTCTTTGCAGCTAATCAGTGAAAGCTCTTTGCGTTTCGAGCGTGGAGTCGATACCAATAGCGTAGTTGCAGCTCTCGATCGTGCCTCAGCGCTTGTCGCGCAGGTTGGGGGAGGACAGGTCGTTTCAGGCGTTGTCGATGTCTTTGCAAAGACGATCGAGCCACGTCGCATTCTGCTTCGCCACGATCTGATGACGCGCGTGATCGGTGAGGATATCTCTCTTGAAACTGCACGGGACTACCTCGAAAAATTGGGGTGTAGCGTTGAGGGCGACGCTGAAAAGTTAACCGTGACAATACCGACCTTCCGCCCTGATCTCGAGAGAGAGATCGACTTGGTCGAAGAGGTCTTGCGGTTGTGGGGCATGGAAAATGTTGCTGCAACACTTCCCGGTGGTCGCGAGCGCCAAGGTGGCCTCTCGCGCACTCAGCAACTCCGTAACACTTTAAGTAAGACACTGCGCTCGCTGGGTCTTAATGAAACGATGACTCTGCCGTTCAGTGATACTGATGATCTTGAAAAGCTCGCATACTTGCCAGATGAAGAAGCTGAGCTCGTTGCGCTTCACAACCCCATGTCGAGCGAGCAGGCTCATCTGCGCCCCCTCCTCTTGACGGGGCTACTCAATAGCGTGTCGCTCAACAAGCGACGAGGTGTCAGTGATATCCATCTGTTCGAAGTGGGAAAGGCATTCCTGACACGTGAAGGACGAAAGCTTCCCAAAGAATACGAAAAGGTCGCAGCAACATTAAGCGGTCAGTGGAATCGGTCGGGCTGGAACATGTCAGGAGAAGCGATTGACTTCTTTGATGGTAAAGGAATCGTCGAGGCGATTATGGACGAGCTCAATATCGATCGGCTTCGTATGCGTGAGCCCGATGGCGATCAGGTTCCCTGGCTTCAGCCAGGCAAAGCAGCGTTGCTCCTGCTTGGCAATGACGTGATCGGGTGGCTCGGCGAGATTCATCCTCTCACAGCACAGAAGTTCGAGATCGACGACCCGGTCGTTGCATTTGAGTTCGATGCGAGCAAAGTCATCAAAGCAGCAAAAACAGAGCGTGACTTTGACGCTCCTCCCCGCTATCCAGGGATCGATATGGATATCGCATTAGTTGTTGATGAGGATGTCTCGCACAACGAT
>WQXV01000150.1 GCA_009781565.1 Actinomycetes bacterium | reverse complement strand
TGTATTCCGAAGGGGCGCAGTTCGTATCGTAGCGCCTCCGAAAAACCTTCCACGCCGAATTTTGTTGCGTGATAAAGAGACTGCAGTGGTATAGACACAACTCCTGCGATCGATGATAGGTTGATGATAGTACCAGCTCTCCGTTCTCTGAAGTGCGGCACCATCGCCATCGTCACCAAGATCACTCCGACAAGGTTCGTGTCGATCTGTCGCCTGATCTGCTCGTAGGTCATGGCTTCTAGAGGACCCAGAAGATAGTACCCAGCATTATTGACCAACACATCGATCGAGCCGAAAGCCGACAGACCATCATCAATTGCCGTCCTGATACTGTCGGGATCGGTCACATCGCAGCGCGTCACCAATACCTTGTCGAGCTGGCCAAGCTCCTCTTCGGATCGGGGATCGCGCATCGTCGCAATGACGTTCCATCCTCGTTCTTGAAACAGAAGAGCGGTCTGCCTGCCGATTCCCGAGGAGGCACCTGTGATGAAAACGGTCCTGCGCATCACGGAGTCACCACCCGCTCCTTCACGTCGAACGTCGTCATCCTTTACTGTTGTCATTCTTCACGCCGTATGTCGTCATATATCTGACTGACGAACTCATTCAGTGCTTCCTTGTCTTTTGAATGAGATCGGGAACCGTTCGCGAGGGTGAGCCCTTGGTCGAGAAGCCCGACGATTATCTGGTAATTCCTGATCATCTGGTTGAGCTCGACTATCTTGCTGCTGAGCAGGTTCTGATAGTTCTGGACGCATTCGTCAAGTGTCTCTTGATCGGGTTCTCGCATGATGTCGCGTATCTCGGACAGGGAGAACTGGGCATATTTAAGGACGACGACATACTTGAGGATCATGATGTCGTCCTCGTCGAAATACCGATATCCATTCTCACCGCGCATCGGCGCGACGATCCCTTCCTTCTCGTAGTAGCGAAGAGTATCCGCAGAGATCCCGATCTCTTGGGCAACATCTTGTATCTTCATGTCCATCTCACTCCCATCTCGATTCAAGATCACTCTAACATTGGAGTATACTCCAATGTCAAGAGCGCCTTGGCAGGGTGATGAACGCACATCTCCAAACTGTGGCTACAAACCAACAGTGGCTAACATGCTGCGGCCAAAAACCAACAGTGGCTATAATGAAGTATGCAGAACCCGATCCCCGATAGTGATGACGAGCTACTCTCCCAGTGCGAAGTACAGGTCTTTCGCGGCACTGGGCATGGTGGGCAAGGTGTCAACACGACCGATAGCGCGGTCCGGCTCATTCATGAACCAAGCGGTATCGTCGTGGTGGCTCGGCGAGAGCGCAGCCAGCATCAGAACAAGCACGAAGCCCTGAGACGACTGCGCGTGCAGCTTGAAGAGGCGCAAAAGGTGGAAAAGCCTCGCATCGAGACACAGCCTCATCAGGCTGCGGTCGAGCGACGACTTGACGAGAAGCATAAGCAATCGCTCAAAAAGCAATCACGCAAAGTTCCTCTCGACGAGTAAACAACGAGTAGGGATCGAGCAGGGCTACCAGCGATAATCTCACAATATGATGGAAAAACCGCATTTGGTGGTAGAATGACTGTCCGCATTTAGGCATGAATCTGTGCACGTGCGGCAAGGTCTTTTTTAAACACAAGGAGCATTGAGTCGGTGGCAGTAGATCAAGAAAATGTTGCAACGATCCGGAAAGCCGGTATCATCACCGTTTTAGGCAACGCGGTCCTTGCCATTCTCAAGCTGGTGACCGGCTGGTTTTCGGGAAGTGCCGCTCTTCTGGGCGATGGGATCGATTCGACCGGTGACGTGCTGATCGGGGCGATGACGCTGATCGTTGCAAAGATCATCTCGAAACCGGCTGACAAAGAACACCCTTGGGGGCACGGTCGCGCTGAAGCCATAGCGACAGCAGCTCTGTCGTTTGTGATCTTCTTCATGGGCGCGCAGTTGGTATTCAACTCGATCACCAATCTTATCTCTGGCGAACAACAGGTCGTCCCCTCTGCTGTTGCGTTGATCGTGACGGTGATATCGATAGCAGGAAAGATGATTCTTGCGCGCAGCCAGTACATTTTGGGCAAGCGTGCGGGCTCAGCGATGATACAGGCGAATGCGAAGAACATGACCGGTGATGTCTTGATCTCGCTGGGTGTATTAGTCGGACTCGTCACCTCGATGTTGACCGGGAGTGGATACGCTGACGCGATCGTTGCAATCATGATCGGAGCTTGGATCGTATGGACCGCGATCGGCATCTTCATGGAAGCGAACCTCGAATTGATGGATGGCAACAAAGACCTCGAACCTTACCACGAGATCTTTGATGCGGTCGCATCAGTTGACGGAGCTTCAAATCCGCACCGTGCGCGGATGCGTAGTATCGGCGGTTTTTGGGATATCAGTTTCGACATAGATGTGGATCCGCAGCTTACCGTGCTCGAGGGACATTTGATCGCCGAAGAAGTGGAAGATGAGATACGGCTTCGTTTGGAAAACGTTGCTGATATCATGATCCATGTCGAACCTCCCGGTGATGACCCTGATGAGGTGTTCGGCATCTGTGAGAAGATCGCCAACGGCGAGAAAGAAGCCTAGCCATGATAGTCGAGCTCAATAAAGATGCCCTCATCAGCATCCCTCAAGAGATAGTCGATGTGCTGGGACTTCATGAGGGATCGGCTTTCGATCTCTCAGTCCAAGACAAGAAGATCATCTTGAGTCCCCGTGCGGTCTATTCGCAAACCTACATCGACAAACTCCGATCGGTGATCGATGAGCATCGCGGTGCCATCGAGTGTGGCGAGAAAGGGACATTCGAGGATGTGGATGAGCTTTTCTCAGAGCTCGATGCGCGCTGCAAGGAACAGGGTATCGAGGTCATCGCTCTTGGCGATGGATCAGAGCCCCAAGGCATCTGATGACCTATCGTCTCTCGTATTCTCATCATTTTGAGAAGGGTTTCAAGACACTGTC
>WQXV01000149.1 GCA_009781565.1 Actinomycetes bacterium | reverse complement strand
TCTTCTGCATCTTTTTGGTGATGCTTTACGCGGCGACCGGACGGTTGTCCTATGTTGTTGTCGGAACCGCTCTGTTCTCGGTGGGAGCAGCGGCGGCTTACCAGTGGTTCGGCCATGTACAGACGCGTGTGGCTATCTGGATCGATCCGTTCGCCGATGCCATGGATCGCGGCTACCAGCTGGTGCAATCACTCTTCTCGCTGGCTGCCGGAGGGCTCTTCGGCACCGGTCCCGGGGCGGGCTATCCGACCCGTATCCCCTTTGTTGACACCGATTTTATCTTTGCGGCTATCGGAGAAGAGCTCGGGTTGCTCGGTGCAAGCGCCATACTCATCTGTTTTTTGATATTCATCTATCGCGGACTGACCACCTCGACGAGGGCCAAGACCGATATGGCCGCCTTTACCGCGGTGGGACTGACCGCTTCTATCGCGCTACAGGTCTTCGTCATCGTGGGAGGGGTCACCGGACTGATCCCGCTGACCGGCATCACGGTACCTTTCATCTCACGCGGGGGATCCTCGATGGTCTCATCCTTTGTCCTGCTCGCCTTGCTTTTGCGTGCCGGCGACGAGTCACATGGTGACGCGGTCGAGCTCAAAGCGATCGGAGGCGGACACGCGCTGCTGGGCCGTATGGCCCTGGCGCGTCGCCTGGGTGCGCTCGCGATCTTTTTCACGATGCTGATTGCGTTGTTGATCGGCAACCTGACCTGGATCCAGGTGATCCGGGCCGATACGCTCAAGAACAATCCCTATAACACCCGCAATCTCTATGATGAGCAGCGGGTCGCACGTGGCTCGATCCTGACGGCTGACAATGTGGTGCTCGCCGAGAGCGCACCGGTCGGTGATGGGACCTATCAGCGCCTCTATCCGCTCGGCGATGTCGCCGCTCATACCGTCGGCTACTATTCGTTCGAATATGGGCGCACCGGTATCGAGGCATATGCCAACACCACGCTGACCGGTAAGCAGACCTATCACACCTGGACCGATGTCATCGACTCCGCTATGGGGCGTACGGTGGTCGGCGATAACGTGGTGCTGACCATCGACAGCCGCATCCAGCTTGCCGCAGAAGAAGCGATGCAGGGGCTGACCGGTGCCGTGGTCGCTCTCGATCCCAAGACCGGTGCCGTGCTCGCCAGTGTCTCCAAACCCTCCTTTCATCCCCAAAGTATCGACGATTCGATGGAGACTCTGAAGACGAACAGTACCGCACCTCTGCTCGACCGTGCGCGCTCGACGCTGCTGGCTCCTGGCTCGACTTTCAAGGTCGTGACCTTGACGGCAGCCCTTGCCGACAAGGTCGCCACACCGGATACGGTCTATTCCGCGCCCGGAGTGCTCGAGATCGGCAACGCGCCGGTCACCAACTTTGATAAGGAGTCGTACGGTGAGATCTCACTGACCACCGCGACAGCCTACAGTGTCAACACCGTGTTCGGGCAGCTCGCCGTCGAGCTGGGTGCCGATCGTCTGGTGAACCAAGCCGAGCGGTTCGGTTTCAACCAGACCATCCCCTATACCCTCGAGATCGAGACCTCGCTGATGCCCGCTGGCGAGGAGATGACCACCTGGGAGACCGCCTGGGCCGGTATCGGACAACCGGTCGGCGAGCAATCATCCTCGCACCCCTCACCTGCAGGCCCGCAGGCTACTGTCTTTCAGATGGCGCTGGTTGCTGCTGGTATCGCCAATGGCGGCGAGATCATGCAGCCCTATGTCATCGACTACACCCAGACCGCCGATGGCACCGCGGTGCTCTTGAGCCATACCAGTCCGCGCAAGTGGCTGACCGCCACCGATGCGATCACCGCTCGTCAGATTTCCGAGGTCATGCAGGCAACGGTAGCCAGCGGCGCCGGGGCAGCTGCACAGATCGAGGGTGTGACGATAGCAGGAAAGACGGGAACAGCTGAGTCCGGAGCTGGACGCGAACCCGATGGTTGGTTCATCGTCTATGCGCCGGTCGAGGATCCGCAGATCGCGATCGCGATCGTGGTCGAGCAAGGGGGACTGGGCGGGTATGCCGCAGCTCCAGTCGCACGCCCCATGCTGGAAGCAGCACTCTCACGATAGGGAACAGGTGCTCCATTTGATACTATAGAGACAACTGAGAAAGGTTAAGGCAAAGAGCGTGGGAACAAATATATTAGGTGGTAGGTATCGCATAACCGAGAAGATCGGTACCGGCGGTATGGCCGATGTCTATAAAGCGATCGACGAGACGCTCGGACGCGCGGTCGCCGTCAAAGTGATGCATTCAAAATATGCGAGCGACCCCTCCTTCACACAACGTTTTCGCCAAGAGGCCCAAGCAGCGGCAAACCTGCAAAGCCCCAACATCGTCAACATCTATGACTGGGGCCAAGAGGGAGACTACTACTATATCGTCATGGAGTATGTGCGGGGCACCGATCTTAAGACCATCATCAAACAGAAGGGTTCGCTGACCTCGAAACAGGTCGCCGAGATCGGCGCACAGGTCTGTAGCGCGCTCAGTGTCGCCCATGGTTATGACATCATCCATCGTGATATCAAACCGCACAACATCATGGTGACCCCCGATGGCATGGTAAAAGTCATGGACTTCGGGATCGCGCGTGCAGGAAACACCACCATGACGCAGACGGGAAGCGTGTTGGGCACCGCCCACTACGTCTCGCCCGAGCAAGCACAGGGACGCGCGCTGACCAGCGCAAGCGACCTCTACTCGTTAGGGGTCGTACTGTACGAAGCGGTCACCGGTCGGGTCCCGTTCGATGCCGATACCCCGGTGGCTGTCGCGCTCAAACAGGTCAACGAGCAACCGCAGCGCCCCTCGCGTTTTGCAAAAGATATCGATCCACGTCTCGAGGAGATCATCGGACGCGCGATGGCAAAGGATCCCCGCCAGCGCTATAGCACCGCTGAAGAGATGCGCAAAGATCTGCTTCGTATCGTCGATGTTTCATCAGCGATGGATGCTACCACGATACTCTCGGGTGCCGCCTTGGGCGGTCC
>WQXV01000148.1 GCA_009781565.1 Actinomycetes bacterium | reverse complement strand
GATCTCGCGCTCGAGCTACTCGATGCCGCTCATATCACCCTACGCACGCTCCCGTAAACACGCATGCATGCCTGGCAATACATACTGATGGTGCTGGTCGGTTTTGTGGTCTCGGTTCTGGTAACACCGCTCATCAGAACCTTCTCACAACGACATGGACTGGTCGCAGAGCCGGGTGTACGCAAGATCCATCACCGTCCAACTGCCGATATGGGCGGGACTGCGATCCTGCTCGGTATCGTTGTCGCGGTCGCCGTGCAACTGATCGGAGAGCGCTTCTTCGGTTGGGCGGGGTTTCACTCCGATGTCACGGTCACACCACTGATGATCGCCGGTGTACTGATCGGCACGGTGATCGTCTATATCACCGGACTGATCGACGATATCTATGACATCTCGGCATTCGCCAAGCTGGCCGGCCAGATCATTGCTGGACTGATCGTCGCGCTGTGTGGAGTACAGATCACCTATATCTCCAATCCCTTTCACCCCTCGCTGATACAGTTCGGTATCATCGCGATCCCGGTCACGGTCTTCTATTTCGTGGCATTTGCCAACATCATCAATCTGATCGACGGGATGGATGGACTGGCTGCCGGCATCAGCGCGATCGCCGGTGCCTCGCTTGCCGTCATCGCGATCCACCAGTATCAGATCGCCGCAGCCCTGCTTGCCGCAGCGGTCGTGGGCGCCTGCATCGGGTTCTTGCGCTACAACTTCCCTCCTGCCTCGATCTTTATGGGCGACCAAGGGGCGCTCTCGCTGGGCTTCTTGCTGGGCGCTATCTCACTGCTCGGTGTGCTCAAGACGACCTTTACCCTCTCGTTCGCCGTACCTCTGCTGGTCCTGGCCATTCCCATCTTCGACACGTTCTCTGCCATCGTGCGCCGGGTCAGGAGCAATCGCCCCATCGGTGAGGCGGACAGCTCCCACATGCATCATCAGCTGATGGGCCGTGGCTATACTCAGCGCCAGACTTTGACGTTGGTCTACGTGTGGTCGATCATCTTGGCGATCAGCGGTTATTTCATCCAAGACACCACCGCGTTCGTGCGCCTGCTCGTGCTGATCGCACTCTTCATTTTGACCGGTGCTCTGACCTACTGGTTGGGGCTGTTCGAGGTCACCCAACACCACGACGACTAGCCTGATACCCCCTGCTGATTTTGTTGTTTTTTTCGCTTGTAGAATCTCGTATTGTCCGATACTATCGTTATAGGCGTTTTTGCATTTGATGAAGGTGTGACACGCTTGTGTTTGTTGTATAGGACCCAGAGGAGGGATTGCTCGCCTTGAAGCCATTCATCGCGGTAATACTTGGAATCCTCGCAGGCTTGATATCGTTCGCTTGCAATGTCTTCATCCCGAAAATACTCACCAAGAGAAATCCAGAGAAAATGCTCGTCCACAGTTTCGGTGGTGTGCTGCTGAGCACGATCATCTCGATCGTGTCTTTGATCATATATTTTCTCTTGGCTGAGCCTACGTTCGTCTGGTTTGGAGTAACACTGTGTGTGACCTTCATCATTGGTCTGACGGTCTACTTCTTGCAGAATAAAACAGTGTTGAAAAGAAACTCGGAAAAGTTGTAAAGGAGGGTTGAATGGAAGCATATAATCCGCTCACTGAGTTACCAGCAAAGGTCGATCACTTATTGCATGCTCTTAATCCTTTAAGCATCTTTGGAACATATGAGAGTCCCAAAGTTATGCCGACGGATGTGACTATCTCGACGAATCTTGTCGGATACATTCTGACGGCAGTCGCCTTTTTCTTGATCATGCTCGCGTGGTCGAAGCGCTATACGGTGGTCCCCCATGGGAGATTCGTCAACATCTTCGATTTCATCTTTGAATTTGTTCGCACGAATATCGTCGAGAGTATCATTCACACGAATCCACGCAAGTACTTGCCGTTCGTGGCGACGATCTTCTTCTTTGTGCTCATCAGTAACCTGTTCAGTTTGATTCCAGGAGCCAAACCGGCGACCGGAGTCATCTCAGGTACTTTGTCGATGTCGTTTACCGTCTATCTCTACTTTAACTATGTCGGTATTAAGGAAAAAGGAGGGCTGGGGTACCTCAAAAGTATCGTTCCAGCTGGCGTACCGGGATTCGTGGCACCGATCATTATGGCGATCGAGATTATATCCATGGCACTGCGCCCCATCACGCAGGCGTTGCGTTTGTTCGCATCGGTCTATGCGGGGCATATCATTTTGGGGATCTTCGCGATTCTTACCGAGATCTTTGCGATGGGTATCTTGAGAGGCGCCTATGTATGGGGTCTGACGACACCGTTGTGGTTCTTACTTCTGGTCGTACTGTACGTGCTTGAGATCATGGTCGCCGCAATTCAGGCATACGTGTTCTCGCTGCTTACCGCAGTTTATATCGAAAGCGCGACGAGTTCGCACTAAGAGGTTGAATAGGTGTTACGTAAGTATGTTATGTCGGTTTGTGTACTAAGTATAAGGAAAGGGCAATAAACATGGAAAATTTTCCAACTCTACTCGCTTATGGTGTCTGCCTGGCATGCGCCGCAGCAGCAATCTGCACGCTGGGAGTGTTCGCGACAGGCAACATGGCTCGCCAACCTGAGGTTGCGGGCACGATCCAGACGGTATTCATTCTGGGTGCGGCGTTCATCGAGGCGCTTACCCTGCTCGCCTTCGTTCTTGGCCTTATCGGAGGTTAGGACATCTTCGATCAACGCTTAAGGAGGAAGTAATATGAAAAGACGTTTTTCGCTTCCAATAGCCGTTATCGTGCTGTCTTTAGTCCTTCTGTTGACCACGGCTGCATTCGCATTTGCGTCAAGCGAAGCTGCTGAGGTATCCACAGAACCCAAGAGTGCTATCGATACGGTTCTGGAAAGCCCGATTATGCCGAACCTTGGAGAGTTCATCCCGATGCTTCTTGCGGTGCTTCTCCTCGTTTGGGCAATGAACAAATATGTATGGCCTCCCATCATGAAAGCTCTCGACGAGCGCGAGGAGAAGATCGAAGGATCGCT
>WQXV01000147.1 GCA_009781565.1 Actinomycetes bacterium | reverse complement strand
GATCGACAAAGTTAATTCAGAAGGTGGCGTTCTGGGCAAGCAGATCGAGTGGAAGAACCTCGACTGCAAATCAGATCCCGCTGTCTCTGGTGAGGTCGCCAAGCAACTCATCGATGAGGGGGCGGTCATCATCATCACCTCATCTGACTATGACTTCGGTGGTCCTGCTGCCAAGGTCGCTTCGCAAAACAACAGGATCGGCATGACCGCAAGTGCGTCCGATCCCAAGTTCGGCTCGATCATGTTGGGTGATACGGCATTTACCCTGTCCATGTGGAACACCACGATGGGCGCATCGGTCGCAGAATATGCGTATAAGACCGATGGCATACGGACCGTCTATCTGGTCACCGACCCGTTCATTTCCTATACCGAGACGCTCACCCAATACTTCAAGGAGAGCTTTGAAGGTCAGGGTGGCGAGGTCGTGCTCGAGGACACCATCGTCCACGGCAAGATCGATACTGCCGCATTGCTTGCACACTACAAGTCACTTCCCGAAGAGCCCGATGCGATCTGGATCTCGGCTTATCCCGATGCACTCGGACCTGCGATCAAAGAGTTCCGTGGTGCAGGCATCACCGTCCCGATCTATGGTGGCGATGTCATGGACGATCCTGAGCTCCATGAGATGTGGGGACCTGAGAATGGTACCGACATTCTTTATGCAGCCCACAGCTTCCTCTCAGAAGAGGCAGTTCCGGGCTTTACCGAGTATCGCGATCTGTACGAAGCCAAATTTGGTACGCTGGACGCTCCCTGGTCGATGGCTGGCTGGGACGTCATCATGGTGCTGACCGAGGCTATGGAATCGACCGGTACCTTTGATGGCAAGCCGATCGCCGAGTATATGACGACCAAGACCTTTAAATGCTTGACCGGTGATGTCAGCTGGTCGAGTGCTGAAGACGGTCACGAGCCTGACAAGGCAGCGTGCTTGGTCCGTCTGGTGGATGGCGTTCCAACCTTTGTCGAGTGGAAGAAACCGGACGTACTACCCCGGCCGTAACACTCGCGCAATACCGATAGCGCATCTGGTGACCTGCGTCACCGGATCGCGATGATAAACGCCAACAAGTGGAGTGCGCCGTCAACGATGCGTTGGGCGCACTCCCTTTACGAGGGGTTGCGAAGGGTAAGTGACGATGGGTAAATCTTCAAAACTGGTGGTCCAAGGGCTGGGAAAGTCCTTCGAGGGACTGCGTGCGGTCGATAACGTCAGCTTCGAGCTGGTCCAAGGCGAGATCCTCGGACTCATCGGACCGAACGGTTCGGGCAAGACAACGGCGATCAACGTGATCACCGGTCTGCTCGAAAAGACCGATGGTACCGTGGTGATCGACGGGCTCGATGTCAGCGCGTTTCCCGCGCACAAGATCGCGCGCGCCGGGCTGGCACGTACCTACCAGACGATCCGCCTGTTCAAAGAGTTGACGGTGCGCGAGAACGTCGAGGTCGGCGCGGTCGGTATGGGTGTGTCGCGCAAGAAAGCCGCGATCCTGGCCGACAAGCTCTTAGATGAGCTCAATCTGGCCGATCAAAGCGACAAACTGGCAAAAAGCCTCACGTTCGGCGATCAACGACGTCTCGAGATCGCGCGTGCCTTGGCGACCGATCCCAAGTTCCTGTTACTCGACGAACCGGCTGCCGGCCTCAACGAAGTCGAGACCGATACGTTGCTCGCCTATCTGAGACCGCTCCCCGCGCAAAAAGATATCGGTATCTTGATCGTCGACCACGACATGCGGTTGATGATGAACCTATGCGACGAGCTGATCGTGCTCAACTACGGCAAGATCATCTCGCAAGGAACGCCGGCCCAGGTCAGTGCCGATCCCAAGGTCATCGAAGCCTATCTGGGAAGCGAAGCCGAGGGAGGTGAGGCCCTATGAGTCAGCGGATTCTGACCGTCGATAACATTTCCGTTGCCTATGACGCCGTCAAAGCGTTGACCGATTTCTCGCTCGAGGTCAACAAAGGCGAGCTAGTCACGCTGTGTGGTGTCAACGGTGCAGGTAAATCGACCGCGCTCAAGACCATCGCAGGTGTACTCAAACCGACGAGCGGTTCGGTCATCTTCGAAGGGGCCAACATCACCGGAAAATCTCCGGAGGCCATCCACAAGATGGGGATCTCATTGGTGCCTGAAGGGCGCGAGATCTTTCCCTCGCTGACCGTCGCAGAGAACCTGCGCTTGGGGGCGTTCGGACGTTTCAAACAAAGTGAATTCAACGCAGATCTCGAGGATATCTTTTCGCTCTTCCCGATCTTGAAGGAACGCTACCGCCAAGCCGGCGGTCTGCTCTCCGGTGGTGAGCAGCAGATGCTCGCTATCGCGCGCGGGCTGATGTCACGTCCCGATCTGCTGATGCTCGATGAACCCTCACTGGGTCTCTCGCCCAACATGGTCGACTCGATCTTCGAGCTGATACTGAACCTCAAATCGCGCGGTATCACGATCTTGCTCGTCGAGCAGAATGTCGAACGCGCGCTCAAGATCGCCGATCGTGCCTATCTGCTCAGCACCGGACATCTGGTCTTTTCCGGCAGTCCTGACGAGCTGGGTAAAGAAATGGTCACCTCGGTCTATCTGGGTCAGGAAACCAATGAAGGAGCAGTCTTATGACGGTACCCGTATTCTTAAGCTTTATCGTCGATACCTTGGGACTGGGTAGCCAGTATGCGCTTTTGGCACTCGGTCTGGTCGTCGTCTACGGCATCATGGGGTTGGTAAACTTTGCCTATGGTGAATACATCATGGTCGGCTGTTATGTGCTCTATCTGCTCGGACTCTATACCGGGCTTCCCTGGCCTGCCGCGTTCGCATTGGCTATCCTGGCTTCAGCTGTGCTCGGTCTTGTGACCGAGATGATCGCGTTTCGTCCGCTGCGCGGGCGATCGCTCGACGCGCTGCTCGTGACCTCGTTCGCGATCAGCGTGATCTTGCAGAATGTATTTCTCATCGCGATCTCACCACGCTACAAATCGATCCCCTATCCGGCGTTCTTCGACCGTCGCATCGAT
>WQXV01000146.1 GCA_009781565.1 Actinomycetes bacterium | reverse complement strand
TCATGGTGTATGAGGCATAGATATCGGTCGTGGGATTGCCATCGAGATTCTCGAGTATGGCGCGCTCGATCTCGGTAGCGGTGTTGACCGGATCGACCAAAAAACCGGTCGCGGGATCTGAGACATGAGGCGTGAACCCCTCAAAATATATTGCGGCATCCTTGGCGGGATAGCTATACGTATTTGCGACATCTTGGGATAGGGCCTCGATAGCAGGGGTGTCGACCATGAAGGCGGTCTCGAACTCGGCAAGTATCACACCATTGAAATAGTCATGGTAGAGACGCTCCCATACCGGCCTGTCCAAGCGGACCTGCATGATCTGGGCGGCAAGCGTCTCGGCATCGGTACTGATATAGTCACCCATCACGATCGGGACGTAGTTCTCTGCCACGTCGAGGGTGATGACGGTAGCTTCTTGTCCCGCGATGATCTCATCGATGGCCGAGGTGACCTGTTCCTGGTTCTTGCCTGCCAGAGAGTTGCCATTGAGGGTGACCCCGAGCGGTACGTAGGCAGCGTTCTCGCCATCGAGCATATCGAGATAGAACCAGCCGGCACCAAGGACCATTAAAAGGGTAGCCACACTTACCAGTATCCACATGACGGTGGAGGTCTTCATCTTGCGGCTGTGCTTGGCTGCTTTTTTCGGGACCATCTTGACGGTCGCCGTCTGTTGCTTTCGCTGTTGGCGGGTCATATTGAGTGGCGGTTGCTCCTGACCGGAGCTACCTCCATCAGAGATGACCTGATCGATCTCTATGTCCTGTTCGAAAACATCATATTCGTCAGCATCAAGCGACGCGACCGATTTTCGCTTGGCGACCTCGGTGCGGATATTCGGATTCTTTTGAATGCGCTTCTTGCTAATCATAGTTTGTATTCTAGCATGCTCACCTCACCCTTCGCAGGGTGTTCATATCACTCTTTCCCGTATGACCGAACTGAGGGCATGATACTCTAACTACATGGCGATTAGGACAGAGGATATAGGGGAGATTGCGCGTACTCATCGCTTCGGATTCGAGCCACAGATCTGCATTCTGGATGTCGAGACCACCGGGTTCAATCCGTACTCAGACGAGATCATCGAGATAGCGATCGTGCGTATGGACGGTCCCGATATCATCGATGAGTTCTCCACGTTCATAAAGCCGACCAAGCCGATCTCAGCGCGTATCACCCAGATCACCTCCATTACCAACGAGGATGTCGAAGAGGCTCCTGATATCGAGCAGGTCGCTCCGCAGATCCGCGCATTCATAGGCGACAGTGCGATCCTTGCGCACAATGCATCGTTCGACCGCTCATTTGTCGAGCAAGCTTGTGGCGAGCTTGAGGGCCCTTGGCTCGATTCGATCGAGATCACCCGCATCGCCTTTCCCCATCTGGGTGCCCATAACCTTGACGCGCTGGTCTCCGAGTTCTTGCCTGAAAAACGTGACACCCTTCATCGCGCGATCCATGATGTCGAGGTGCTGGCAAAACTATGGCGTCTCAGTCTGGTCGCCATCAGCATGCTCGAGCTTGATGTCATTCGTGCGATGGCGCAGGTCGCAAGTCCGAAGCGCTGGCCACTGGGCCAGTGGATCGGTATGATCGCGAAATACCAGGCAGGACTCGAAGGCATCTCCACCGAGCGTTCGTTCGACCTGCGCGCACTTCGCGCGCGTCAGACGAAACCCGACAAAGAGACTGATTTTCTCGATGCCTATGAATGCGAGAGCTTGAGCTTTCCCGACTTCGAGCAGGTTGTCGCCTCCCTCTCACCCGACGGTATTGCTGGGCGGATGTATCCGGCTTTCGAGCAACGGGGTGAGCAGGTCGATATGGCGGTCGAGGTCAACGATGCGTTTGCCGCCTCGAAGCATCTGGTGATCGAGGCAGGTACCGGAGTGGGGAAATCATTAGCCTATCTGCTGCCTGCGGCACTTGCGGCTCAGCGCAACAACATCACCATCGGTATCGGGACCAAGACCAACACCTTGACCGATCAGTTGATGAATAAAGAGCTTCCCTTGCTCGATGAGGCGCTCGGTGGCAGCCTACGCTACACCGCGCTGAAAGGCTACGAGCATTATCTGTGCTTGCGTAAGCTTGAGAATGAACTGCGCGACCCCAGCATCGAGCCTTATGAGGTATGTGTGGCGCTTGCTTGGACCGCCACTCACCCCTGGGGTGATCTCGAGACCCTGAACTTCTATTGGAGAACGAATGCACGCTGGGTCTTGGCAGCACGCGCGCTGGATTGTTCGAAGCGCAAGTGCCGGTTATATCCCCATCTGTGCTACGTGCACGGTGCTCGTTCGCGCGCGCGTTCGTCGCATATCGTGGTGACCAATCATGCGCTGCTCTTCCGTGATGCTTCATCTTCGGGAGCACTGCTTCCTCCTATGCGCTATCTGATCCTTGATGAGGCGCAAGGTGTCGAAAGCGAGGCTCGACGTCAGCTTGCCGTCAAGGTTGCAAGCGATGAGGTGCGCATGCAGCTTTCGGCGCTGATCCGTCCTCATGCGGGTCTGATCGCACACGTGCGTCGCGCGGCGTCGAAGGCGGGCAGCATTGAGGACGAGGTGCTGACGTGGATTGCACGCTTTGAGTCTGCGCTACGCCATACCGATGAGCAGCTCGACGAATTCGTCCAAGCGGTGAGTGCTCTCGTGGGCTCGGATCGCAGCGGCTCGTATGCATCGACCGATGTGTTCATCGATCAAACGGTACGCGACAGCGAGACATGGCATGCTATCCAGAGATGCGGGACCGCTCTACATGAGGCGATCGGCGCTAGTGTGATCATAGGAAGGAATCTGGTGACGCTCTTCGAGCAAGAGGATGAAGCGCTGCCACAGGCGGTGGCTGATTTTAGTCGTGCCCTGATGGGCTGGGGAGCGATCGCCGCTGATCTTGAGATGGTGTTGGGCGAGCCGGAGGAGAATGTGTTCTACTCGGCATACGTCTATCGTCCGCGTGATGCGCGCAAAGCTCCCTCGGTCGAGCTGACCGCAGCCAACATCGAGATGGGGACTATCATCGCACAAGG
>WQXV01000145.1 GCA_009781565.1 Actinomycetes bacterium | reverse complement strand
GGTCCGCAACCGCCTCGATGTCTATGACAAGCAGACCGCACCTCTGATCGACTACTACGGAAACGCTGGAGTTCTGCAGCACATCAATGGAGATCGAGACATCGTCGAGGTCAAAGGCGATGTTCTTGAGAGTCTGAGAAACCTCTGAAATATCGTGATCATACGCAAGTCCCGACATGAACTGAATCTGATGCGCGAGGCCGGTCGCATCAGCGCGCACGCGTTGCGCCTGGTGAGCGCCTCTGTTGCGCCCGGGGTATCGACCGCTCAGCTGGATCGTATCGCCGAGGAGGCGATCGTGGCCTGTGGAGCGACTCCTGCGTTCAAAGGATATCAAGGTTTTCCGGCGACGATCTGTGCCAGTATCAATGATGAGCTGGTCCATGGGCTCCCCAGCGAGAATCGTATCTTGGTCGAAGGCGATATCATCACCATCGATGTCGGTGCGATCTATCAAGGTTATGTGGGAGATAATGCCGATACCTTTGCGGTCGGCGCGATCGATCCGCTCTCACAAAAACTCATCGATGTGACGCGTGCAGGACTCTATGCGGGTATCGAGCAATGCATCGACGGTAATCGATTGGGCGACGTAGGAGCTGCAATCGGCGCGGTCGCTCGAGGAGAGGGGCTCGGTATCGTCAAGGAATACACGGGACACGGTATCGGTGCACGTATGCATGAGGACCCTTCGATACCGAACTGGGGTACACGCAAGACCGGCCCGCGTCTGCGGACCGGTATGGTGCTTGCGCTCGAGCCGATGTTCTCACTGGGAGGCGATCGGGTCGAAAGGCTCGGTGACGGCTGGACCGTCGTGATGAGCGACGGCGCACGTTGCGCACAGATCGAGCATACGGTCGCCATCACCGAAGAAGGCCCCGAGATACTGACGATAGACACCCCCACCTAAGGAGGAGATGTGGCACTTACCAACGATGATTTCATGAAGTTCCTTGCCGCTTGGCAGTTGGTCCACGAAACCGCAGATGAGGGGCTCAAAGCAGCCATCGCACGTGGTGACGAGCAAAGCACGGGTGAGATGAGTATGGGCCCTGGTGCCTTCGTCGATGGCCTGGCGGCTCAAGTCGAGGTGCTTAAAGAGGAGCTCAAATCCGAGCTCTCCGATCCTCAGGCTCTACCTGCCGAGCAAAACGAAGATCTCACCGCGCAGCTAGAACGTCTGACGTTTGAAGTGGCTGCCTTGCGTGGACAGCTTGAGTCTATGAGTGCCACACTGGATGCACTGGCCACCAAAGCTCTTTAGCGACGTTTCGGTCCATGAACATCTGTGTCGATAGAGTGAACCACCGATCATGAATGCACGGGCGTTGCGGATATTCGCGGTGTTTTTCAAGCGCTTTCTCATCGCGCTGGTGCGTACCCGTTTCGGGCTGATGGGTATCGCGCAAAAACGCGCGATCCGCGCGGTACAGTTGCGCTTGGCCTTCGAGGAACTGGGGCCGGCCTTCATCAAGCTCGGGCAGCTGATATCACTTCGTCCCGACATGGTGCCAGCTGCCTATGTGTTCGAGATGGAGTCGCTGCGCGACGCGGTACCAGCGATGCCTTACGAGGCGATCGCCTCGGTGATCGAACATGACTTCGCACAGTCACCCGATGAGCTTTTCGACGACTTCGAGCGCGTTCCCATCGGATCGGCCTCGATAGCCCAGGTCCATCGCGCGCACTTGCGTGAGCCCTACACCACGGTCTTTGGAGAAGTGTTGCAAGCGGGCACCCCCCTGGCCATAAAGGTGGTGCGTCCTGGAACTCTGGAGACCATCGAGAAGGATCTGGTGATCGTCGAGCGATTCGCACGACGTCTCGATCGAATACCTGCACTGGAGCGTTTCAACATCCCTCTGATCGTCGACGAGCTCTCCGCATCTTTACAAAGTGAGTGCGATCTGCGTATCGAGGGACGCATCTCCGATGCGTTCGCCTTCAACTTCCGCGACTGGGGGCATGTGAGTACTGCACCGATGCTGTGGCCCTACATCTCACGAAATGTGTTGACCATGGGATTTGTGGAGGGCTACCACCTGACCGAGGCGGCAGCGGCTGAGGCAGCTGGTGTCGATGCCCGATTCCTTGCGCTGCATGGCGCCGAGGTGTTCATGCGCCAAGTACTCGAACTGGGACGGTTCCACGCCGATCTGCATCAATCCAATCTGATCATGACACCGGACAACCGCATCTGCTACATCGATTTCGGTATCATCGGCAACGTGGCCGTCGAGCACCGCGAGGCGATCACCCAGGTATTGGTCGCCACCGTCTACGGGGATGCCAAACGTGCCATCAAATACTCGGCCGATCTCGGATTGGTCATCGCACCGCCCAGGCAAGCGATCGTCGAGCAGAAGGTCGCTGATCTCATGGCACGTACGCTGGGCGCGACGCCCAAGGATATCCGCGGATTCGCCATCGGCTTTTTGGGCATCATGAACGAGGAGCGGGTCAGTGTACCACGCGGGTTCGGACTGCTCATCAAGGCGCTTGTGGTGGTCGAAGGTTGCGCACAGATGGTCTATCCCGATATCGATGTGACCGAAGCGGCAAAACCATATGCGACCAAGCTGGTCGCTCGCCAGATGATGAATCCCGCTCGCATCTATCAACGCCTACCCGCTGCCCTTGATGCGTTCCTTGAGGAACTGGTCGGATAATCTCTTTGCCTCTCGATCGAGCCCAGCCCACAAAAGGGGACGCTTCTTTTATACTAGATAGACACCATCAAGAATGAGGAGTATGTGAGAGAGACCGTTGATAGACTCGTGACCGATGCTCTGCTTGCTGCTATTGCAGCCGGCGAGCTTGATCTTGACAGCGCTGCACTTCCTGAGAGAGGTATCGAGCGTCCACGCGACCCGTCACACGGGGACTGGGCAAGCTCGGTGGCGCTTCGCCTGGCCAAGGAAGTGGGCAAGAACCCACGCGAGGTGGCGCGTATCATCGCCGATCGCATCGAGCAATCCGCTGATATCGATTCGGTCGAGGTCGCCGGTCCCGGTTTCATCAACATGCGTCTGGCACATCCTGCCCTG
>WQXV01000144.1 GCA_009781565.1 Actinomycetes bacterium | reverse complement strand
ACTACCGACGCGTCCGGTCGTTCATTTCGTGACCGACCCCGAGCTTCGTCTGGGGCGCTTCGATGTGATCGGTGAGACGATGTCGCAAGCCGAGATCGACCGTGAACTGGGCCTCGATCACGATCCAGTACCCGTACGTGCCTACACGCCTCAGGCCAATGCCACCATCTCGGCTGAGCAACCGCTTGCAGCGGCACCGATACTCTCCGACGATCTCGAAGACCTGCGTCCGGTCAACGCGACGTTGACCTCGCCCCTGATGGGCACCATCAAACTTGACGATAAGGATATGTATACCGTTGGGCGCAAAGAGACCTGTGACATCCGCCTCGATGATAGCGCCGCCTCGCGTCTGCATGCGACGCTGACCCATGATGATTCCGAGTGGATCATCACCGATAACGATGCGACCAACAAGACCCAGGTCAACGGATTTCCGATCAGCTCCAAGCGTCTGTCCACCGGTGATGTGATCACCATCGGGACGAGCCAGTTCACCTATCGAAATGACCTAGCAGCTGGCGAGCCCTCACCCTTTCCCACGGTAAAAGGTTTTCTATGATCGATATCATATTACTTGCCGGTCGTGTCGCCCTCATAGCCCTCCTCTATGTCTTCTTGCTCTTCGCGATCAAGACCGGGGTCGGACTGGTGCGCGGATCCAAGGGTACTGCCGCGGGCCAAGGACTCTCGGTCACCGTCGCCTCGGGACCTGAGACGCTGGTCGGCTCAACGTTGCCGCTCACGACCGCACTGGTCATCGGCCGTACACACGGCAATGACATCGTCATCGCCGATGATATGGTCTCGAGCACGCATGCACGTATCACTCCGCTACCCGATGGGGCGATCCTTGAGGATCTGAACTCGACCAATGGAACGCTTCTGAACGGTATGCGCATATATGCACCGCAAAACCTTGTGGCGGGTGACAAGATCACCATCGGTATGCTCACACTGGTGATCGATCGCTTATGAGTCAAGCTGCCCCTGCAACCACTCCGGTGACTGGCGCGCGTGCAAGCGCGTCAGTTGACGCATCAGGCTCGTTCGGTACGCTGTATCCCTACTCGGCACAGACCGATCTGGGTCGCTCACGTGCGATCAACGAAGACTCGGTGCTGGCACTGCCCCCGCTTTTCATCGTCGCAGATGGGATGGGTGGTCACGAAGCCGGTGAGGTCGCCAGCTCGATCGCGGTCGAGACGATCCGTGAATACACCCCCCATCGCGCCGATACCTCGGCGTTGGCACGAGCGCTGAAGCGAGCGAACAAGGCGATCCTTGATGCCGTGACCAGTGGAGCAGGTCGAAAGGGTATGGGCACGACCTGTACCGCGTTGCTCCTACGTGATGGCCAGTGCGCGATCGCGCATGTTGGAGACTCGCGCGCCTATCTGTTGCGCGAAGGGCGTCTCTCACAGCTGACCCATGACCATTCGGTCGTGGGTGCACTGATCCGCTCGGGTCATCTGACCCCTGCCGAAGCACGCGTCCATCCTAACCGCAATGTGATCACGCGCGCTCTGGGATCCGAGACCGAGGTTGCAATCGACACCCACCTGATCCCGGTACTACCCAAAGATCGCCTGCTCATCTGCAGTGATGGTCTGACCACCATGATCGAGGATGCCTATATCCAGCAGATATTGAGCACCCATGCCGAGCCGGTGATGGCGACCCAGGCACTCATCAACGCCGCCAATAATGCGGGTGGTCGCGACAATATCAGCTGTATCGTCATCGATATCACCCGCGAGGGAAGCGCATCGCGCAACGCTCCTTCGCGCTCGAAACTGTGGCGGTGGATCGCGATCTGGATGGTGCTTGCCTCAATCATATTGGGCGCCATCGGATTCGGGATCTTTAACTACGCGCAGACCAAAGCCTATCTCGCACCTGCGCCAAGCGGTAAGGTGAACATCTATCAAGGTCTTCCCGGACATATGCTGGGAATCTCGCTCAATACGCTCTCGGTCGAGACGACCGTCGTACTCGAAACGCTCAGCATCGCCGATCAAGAGAAGATAGGTGACAACATCGCCTACGATTCAGTTGAGAACGCCCAGCGCGCACTCGAGCAGATGGTGCAGTATGCGCGTCCGGCTGAGAAATCGCCGCCGAAGAGCAAGGCGCCCTAGTATGTCGAATCGACGAAACTTGGAACTTGCTCTACTCGGTGCAGCCGCGCTTCCGGTGCTCATCCTGTTCGCGCTCATCGGTATCCAGGCGCACAGTGATTTCGACTGGTCGTATCTGACGATTCCCGCCGCGCTGTTCGGTCTGTTCATCGCGCTGCACCTGATCATACGCTTTCGCGCTCCCGGCGCCGACCCGGTACTGTTGCCGCTCACCTTCGTACTGACCAGTATCGGCATCGCCTTCATCATCCGCCTGGTACCGAACCGGGCGATGAATCAGATCATGTGGCTCGTCGTCTCGGTGATCGCAGCCACGCTGACCCTCTTGTTGATCGGTTCATTGGAAAAAGTGGGGCGGTACAAATATATCCTTATGCTGATCGGTCTCACGTTATTGTTATTGCCGGCTTTCATCGGTACCGAGATCAACGGCTCACGACTCTGGATCACCGTCGGTGGATTCTCAATTCAGCCAGGAGAGATCGCCCGCATCTTTATCATTTTGTTTTTAGCGGCATATCTGGCAGAAAACCGAGAGATGCTTTCTATCTCGACCAAGAAGTTTTTGGGGATCCCACTTCCTGAAGTACGCACCCTTGGCCCCCTGGTACTCATGTGGGCGATCTCTTTTCTCATACTTATCGCGGAGACCGATCTGGGCTCCTCGCTGTTGTTCTTCTGCATCTTTTTGGTGATGCTTTACGCGGCGACCGGACGGTTGTCCTATGTTGTTGTCGGAACCGCTCTGTTCTCGGTGGGAGCAGCGGCGGCTTACCAATGGTTCGGCCATGTACAGACGCGTGTCGCTATCTGGATCGATCCGTTCGCCGATGCCATGGATCGCGGCTACCAGCTGGTGCAAGCACTCTTCTCGCTGGCTGCCGGAGGGCTCTTCGGCACCGGTCCCGGGGCGGGCTATCCGACCCGTATCCCCTT
>WQXV01000143.1 GCA_009781565.1 Actinomycetes bacterium | reverse complement strand
GACTGGGCTTTCTTGCCTTGGGCATGCTGCACCAGATCGAGCACACGTGAGGCAGCAGACTGACCGAATGCAGCAGTCGTCTCGATGATCAAGGTGCTCTCGAGGTTGATCGAGCCGCTCAGCACCTCGGTTCCCACCGTGGCAGCCTGAGGTACCGACTCGCCGGTCAGAGCGCGCGTGTCGAGATAGGTGGTCCCCTCGATGATGACTCCGTCAAGGGGGATCCGTTGCCCGGGGCGGACCTGGATAAAGGATCCGATAGGCACCTTTTGGGGATGTATCTCGCTGATCGAACCTGCCTGGTCGAGAAGGAAAGCCTGCTCCGGTCTGATGTCCATCAGCGCGGAGATGCTGCGCTTCGAGCTAGCGACCGCGCGCTCCTGCAATATCTCTCCGACCCCGAAGAAGATGAACACTGTGATCGCCTCTTCGAAATCACGCAGTGCGAACGCGCCGATGCTGGCAACGACCATTAAGAAGTTCTCATCGAAGATCTTTCCTCGTGCGACGTTGCGGATGGCTTTGCCGATGATCTTGTAGCCTGCCAAAACATAGGCGCATACGAATAAGGTGATGGCGAACGGCTCGGGGAGTCCAGCAAAGATACCTGCCAGTGTCAACAGTCCAGCCAGTATAAAACGTGCGATGTCCCAGTAGGGAAGCGGTGGTCTGCCGACCTCGGCCAGGGCTGACTCGAAGGTCATCGGTTCGGCACAGATGCAATCATCATCACAGACATGCGAAGGACCATAGAGGTCTTTGTGCATGAGAACATGCTCATCGGCTTGTGAGCACTCGGCGCACTCATCGTTACAGGTGGAGGTATAGGCTAATCGCTCATCACAATCGCACAACGAGGTGCTCTCATCGACGTTTTGAGGGTCTTTTTGCATGAGTCGATTATAGCGAACCTCAGCTCAGCACCCCGGTGTAGGTGACGATGATGTAGCTGATGTAGATGAGGAGGAATACCACCGCGGTGGTGCGGTTGAGCTTTCCTCTCCATTCGAGGACGACCGCAAGTACCAAGGTGAGGAAAAGCAGGAGCGGGATGTCGAATCGTGTCAAAGAGGGGTTGATAGGGATCGGTTTGATCATCGAGGCGATACCAAGCACCGCGAAGATGTTGATGATATGCGATCCCACGATATTGCCGAACGCGATCTCGCTGTGTCCACGCAACGCCCCGATCACACAGAGAGTCAGCTCAGGCAGCGAGGTTCCGAATGCGACGATCGTCAATCCGATCACCGCTTCAGTCAGACCGAACTGAGTAGCGATCGAGCTTGCTCCGATGACCAGCCAATCCGAGCCGAGAAAAAGAGCGATGACCGCGAAAAAGATGAAGAGCAATGCAAGTCCGATTGAGGAGAAATCCTTGATATCGTCAAGCACCTCCTCGGGATGCTCATCTTTGTTGAGCGCATGGTAGTACGAATAGAGATAGTAACCGACAAGCGCGATAAGGAAGAGCGCCCCGATGAAGCGATCGATCTGACCTGCAAGAACTCCCACAAAGAACAAGGCGGTGCTCGCGATGATCATCATGATGAGGTTTTGGCGAATTGCGACACGATCGACCACGATAGGCATGATGAGCGCCGCTAACGCGAGGATGAGAAACACATTGACGATGTTCGTACCGACCACACTACCCACCGCAAGATCGGGGACACCTTCCAAAGATGAACTGATGCCGACCATGATCTCGGGCATCGAGGTCGCCAACGATGCGATAGTCAACCCGATCAGCAGCGGCGGGATACGTAACCGCTTCGATATGGTGACCGCACCTTTCATGAAAAGCTCGCCACCGATATACAACGTTGCGAAACCTCCCAAGATCAAAAGATACGGCTTCATATCGAGCTAGCGCTTCTGCTGCCTCGAGCCGATGCTCTCATAGGCACGCATGACCGGCTGGTAGAGAAGCAGGACCAAAACGCCGCTCACGAACGACTTGATCAGATTAAAGGGCAGAAGCACCGGGATCAGCATCGCGGCAACATCGGCGCGTGGGACGCCCATATAGATCGGGGTGAGCAGATAGTTCAGTATCAGCATTACCACCGTGACGGACACGGCGCCGACCAGCAGACCGATCAACGCACGCTTGAACGAGGGAGCTTGGCGATAGATCACCGTTGCGAGCCCGACAAAGGCAAGGGTCGAGGCGACGTTCATGACAAAGCCGATGGGCCCGGTCGCACTGATCATCATCTCGAGAGCCGAGACGATGACTGCGATGACAACGACGGCGACCGGTCCCAACAGAAATCCTGCGATGCCGATGACCGCGTCCTTGGGATCCAGCGTTAAAAATCCAAATACGGGAATCCGTATCAGAAAGGTGACGACATAGGCCAGTGCCGTGAAGACCCCAATGAGCACGAGCTTTCGTATGGTGGATGCAGACATTATGATCTCCTCTCATCCAGACTGTACTGTTGGTCCCGGAGTTGCACCGGATCTGCGCATTTGCGCTCGCGGACTATCACCGCCAGTCGGGAATTTCACCCTGCCCTGAAGATAAGAATCAAGTATAGCCTATACTGAGAGAGAACCGATGGCAGCAAGCGCAGAGGAAGGACCGGTCATGCTCGAGATCCCTGAGGCCACCACAATCTCACAACAGCTCAACGACACTGTGAAGGGAAAGACCATCGCGCGGGTCAGCGCCGATGACTCATCGCACGCCTTCGCCTTTTTCGTCGGGACACCGGCTGCCTATGACAGTGAGCTGAAGGGAAAAGTATGGGGTCGTGCAGAACCGTCAGGTGGCTTGATCGATATCGAGGTCGAGGACTACCGCATCTCATTCGGTGATGGGGTCAACGTACGCTACCTCGAAGCGGGAGAGACACCTCCGAAGAAGACTCTGATGCAGATCGAGTTCGAGGATGGCTCATCGATCGTCTGTACGGTGCAGATGTATGGCTGTTTGCGAGTGTTCGTAGACGGTGAGCCCCGTGACGATTATTATTACGAGGTCACCAAGGAGAAACCCTCTCCTCTCTCCGATGAGTTCAGCCGGGAGTATTTCCGCAGCATCGTCGATGAGGCAAAACCAAGTCTCAGTGCGAAGGGACTGCTCGCGACCGAACAG
>WQXV01000142.1 GCA_009781565.1 Actinomycetes bacterium | reverse complement strand
TCGCAGCTACAACATGCTCAAATTCAGCGATCGCACCCTGACCTGCACCCAGTTCGTCGAGCAAAAACCCGATGCCAAGGTGGATCGACAAGACATCATGACCTTGGCGATCGACTACTGAGCGCCTGCTCGAATCGCGCAGCTCGCAGTAGCTCGTAGCTGCGTCAAAGAGATTTCACCCTCGTTTTGGTCGTGTTACAATGGATAACCGCTTTGCGCAGTCGCGAAGCGTTCGATCGGGCGAGTGGCGCAGCGGGAGCGCAGGTGCCTTACAAGCACAAGGTCGGGGGTTCAAATCCCTCCTCGCCCACCAATTCAAAAATCACTAATTGCTCTGAGGGGGATTTGAACCCGCTCACCCACCAATCACAACACTCCTTATTGATACAATGGCATATGTTCTCGCAAGACGCCCGTGATTTAGAGGAAGGTTTCATCATGATCGTTACTACCACCCCGCAGATCGAAGGCAAAAAGATCGTCGCCTACAAAGGCGTCGTGTTCGGTGAAGTGGTCAATGGCGTCGACTTCGTCAAGGACATTTCAGCTGGAATCACTAATATCTTGGGTGGACGTAGCAGTTCCTATGAAGGAGAGCTGATCCAATCCCGCGAGGATGCGATGGTAGAAATGGGCCAACGTGCTGCAGCTCTCGGAGCTAACGCGGTCGTCGGTGTCGATATCGACTACGAGGTTCTCGGTTCGGGCAACAATATGCTCATGGTGACCGCCAGCGGAACTGCCGTGGTCATCGAATAGCTCGTAGCACACCGTCCTAGCCAGCCCTAGATGTGGAGACACACGATCAACTATGATTATTGACGACCAACTCAATTGGTACGAACCCCCTGTTCAAGACATCCTTGAGAAGTTCGGTGTCGATCCGACGCGCGGGCTCTCGCCACAGCGTGTCCTTAAGCTTCAACAAAGCGGCGGTAAGAATGTCCTGGATGAAGCCCCGCGTGAGAACGCGATACAGCGAACGCTGCGTCACCTACTGGATGTCTCGATCATCATCCTGCTGTTCGCTGCAGCACTCTCACTGTTCATGGCATTCCAAGGAGGAAAGACCTTCTTCGAGCCGATCGTCATCTTAAGTGTCGTCATACTCAACCTCGGTCTTGCCGTCACGCAAGAAGGACGAGCCGAACGTGCGCTTGAGGCGCTTGAGAAAATGGCATCCCCGACCTGCACAGTGCTACGCGATGGGGTGCGCCTCAGTGTCGATACAGCCGAGCTGGTTCCTGGCGACATCATCGTATTGGAAACAGGCGATATCGTACCGGCGGATGCACGTCTGATCGAGACGAGCTCTCTGTTTGCTGACGAGTCGGCTCTGACCGGTGAGAGTGAGCCGGTCGAGAAGAATGTCTCGGCAGAGCTTGAAGGTACGGTGCTTGCCGGCGACCAGCTCAACATGGTCTTTTTCGGTACGGTTATCACCGCCGGTAACGGACTTGCGGTGGTGGTCGCGACCGGTATGGATACCCAGATGGGACACATCGCGCAGTTTCTCAAGACGGGTAAGCGCGCGAAGACCCCGCTACAAAAGCGCCTCGATGGTCTGGGTCGCCTCATCAGTTGGGTCGCCATCGTGTCCGCCTTCTTCCTGTTCGCACTCGGTCTGGGACGCGGCATGCAAGTAAGCGATATGCTGATGGTCGCCATCGCGTTGGCGGTCGCTGCCGTACCCGAGATGCTCGCGCTCATCGTTACGCTCACACTGACGACCAGTGTGCAGCGTATGACCAAAAAGCATGCACTGATCAGAAAACTACCCGCTGTCGAGGCTTTGGGTAATGCGTCGGTGATCTGCTCGGATAAGACCGGCACGCTGACGATGAACCGCATGGCACTGACCCAGCTGTGGCTGGTCGGCGGTGACATATTTAGCGCTACCGAGCCGTTCACACGCGAGCAGGAACAGCTCCTGATCGATTTTGCACGTGCGAGCAACGCCACCAGCAAGATCGATGAATATGGCGAGAAACGCTATCTGGGAGATGCGACCGAGGTCGGCATCATCCGGCTGCTCGATGAGAAAGGTCTGAGTGAGCTCGCTAGAGACAATGATGAGTACCGCAGGGTGGCTGAGATCCCCTTCTCCTCTGAGCGCAAGAAGATGTCAGTCATCTTCGAAGACCTCAAAGAGGGTGGCTACCTCATCTTGACCAAAGGGGCGATGGAATGGCTCCCTATCGCTGATGAGTATGCCGATGAGCTTGAAGCCGCGCGCATGATCCACGATGAATTCGCCCGCCGTGCCCTGCGCGTGCTAGGGCTGGCAGGCAAACGCTTCGACGTGCTACCCGATGAGAGCGATCTTGAAGAACTCGAATCCGATCTTGAACTCTATGGGTTGGCCGGGTTCATCGATCCCCCACGCCCGGAGGCTGCCTTTGCTATCGAGGAGGCTAAACGCGCCGGAATACGTACGGTGATGATCACCGGCGATCACGCGGTGACCGCCAAGGCGATCGCCGAGGAGCTCGGTATCCTTGAAGAAGGTCAGAGTGTTCTGACCGGTGCGCAGCTGGCAGATGTCTCGGATCGGGAGCTGATCGATAAGGTGCGCAACTACTCGGTCTATGCCCGCGTATCGCCTGAGGACAAACTGCGCATCGTTAACGCGTGGCAGGAAAACGATGCGGTCGTGGCTATGACCGGTGATGGCGTCAATGATGCGCCGGCGCTCAAGATGGCCGATATCGGCATCGCCATGGGTATCACCGGTACCGAGGTCGCCAAGGGCGCCTCCGACATGATCTTGACCGATGATAATTTTGCCACGATTGTGGCTGCGATCAAGGAAGGTCGCAACGTCTACAGCATCGTGCGCAAGACCATCTACTTCCTGTTGGTCTGCAATCTGAGCGAGGTCGCCATCATGCTGTTCGGCCAGATCGCCGGTTGGGGCATCGTCATGTCGCCTATCATGTTGCTCCTGATCAATATCATCGGTGACGGGATACCTGGGCTGCGCCTTGCCAACGAGGTCCCCAAACCCGATCTGATGGAGAGGCGTCCGGTCAAAAAGGATGCGAGCTTCTTCGGCGACGGCCTGTTCAAGCATATGGCTCGCCAGATCATCTTCTGCACCCTTGCAGG
>WQXV01000141.1 GCA_009781565.1 Actinomycetes bacterium | reverse complement strand
ATCGAGCATTGCCATGATCCCGACATAGATCAACCCACGCTCGATATGCTCACCCTCGAGCTCCTCGTCAGCGTCAAAGGGGCGATAGGCGAATGCGAGGGTGCGATTACCACGGGCAGCGAGCTGCTCGTTAAGCTTCATGATACGATCGATCAGCTCGGGGGTCATCTCTACGATCTGACCGTCTATCCGCGCCTGGTCGCACAGTGATAAGACCACATCGACCCCACCTTTGGTGAACACTTCGCGCTTACCTTGGGTGTTCTCATGGATCGTCGACATCCGTTTGCGATCGGAATCGAAGGGAACCTCGCTGATGCGGTCACGGGCGATAGCCTCACTGTCGCGCGCATGAGCTGCGACCACCAACGCGGTCTCGGTCGGATCCCCGATCAGAACGTGTTCAGCATTGTAGCGCGCGTCATTGGTTGAAAGCGCGATATCGAACAGAAGCGCTTCATCATCAGCATTGATCGAACCATCCGAGAGCTGCACACCGCTCTCGGGATCGAGACTTGCCGGAGTCAGCCCGACCAAGACATCGCGCACAGTCATCACGTTCTGCGTCAGCGTCCCGGTCTTATCCGAACAGATGAACGAGGTCGAACCGAGCGTCTCGACTGCAGGCAGTTTCTTGACGATGGCGTTCTGGTCGGCCATACGGCGCACCCCTAAGGCGAGTGCGATCGTCACGATCGCGGGCAGCCCTTCAGGGATTGCGGCAACGGCAAGCGAGATGGCGACCAGGAGGCTTTCAGAAAAATCGATCCCCTGCACCATATCGACGATGAAGACGATCGCGCAGACCGCAAGGACCAGCAAGGCGATGCGCTTGCCCACCCGGGTCAGCTCGACTTGCAGAGGGGTGGATCCCTCCTCTGCCTCCTCCATCAAACGCGCGATGTTTCCCATTTCGGTCAAGGTAGCGGTACCGGTCACCACATAGCGACCTCTGCCGACCGAGACCGCGGTGCCGGCAAAGACCATATCGGTGCGATCGCCCAGCGGGCTCTCGGGTGCCACCGAAGCGTCAGCATCCTTGCGTGCTGGTTTCGACTCACCGGTAAGCGCCGCCTCCTCACAGCGCAGCGCATTGGCCTCGATCAGTCGCCCATCGGCAGGTATCTTGTTACCCGATTCGAGCGAGACGATATCACCGACAACAAGCTCTCTGGCCTGTATCTCGATGAGCTCACCGTCACGAAAGACCAGGGCGGTCGGTGCACTCATCTCTTTGAGCGCCTCAAGGGCCTGCTCGGCACGATACTCCTGATAGACCCCCAAGATCGCATTGATCAGCAGGATGCAGACGATCGCTATGCTTTCGATATATTGACCCTCAAAGATCGAGATTGCGACCGCAGCCAGAAGCACCCAGATCATGAAGTCGTTGAACTGCTCGAGAAAGATCCGCCATAGCGGAGTTCTCTGGGGAGGTTCCAGCTCGTTGGGCCCGTAGGTGGCCAGACGTGCAGCGGCTTCTTGGCTCGAAAGCCCGGCTACCGGATCGGTATCAAGCTCACGTATCACTTCATCGGCTGAGAGCGTGTAGTACGGTGTCGTCATCATCGCTACTTTCTCCACAGAATTGCAATTCCCTCTATTGTCCCAGACTTGTCGTAGAGATGAGTATGAATCTTCGAGATGCGAATGACGTTGCGCAAACTCCACACATGAGAAGGAACTCTTGTGTCGAGGTCGAAGCAGCGCCTATTTGTGATACGGCTCGTTACGCATGATCTTGAAGCTGCGATAGAGTTGTTCGAGCAGTACGATACGCGCAAGATTGTGGGGTAGCGTGATGGGGCCGAACGAAATGGATTGCTGCGCTGTCGTATGGATGGCATCGCTCACGCCGTTCGAGCCACCGATGATACAGGCGATATGTGAGGTACCTTCGACCATCAACCGCTCGAGCCATTGAGCTCGCTGCTCGCTGGTCAGTACCTTTCCCTTGCTGTCGAGCAAGAGCACGAACGCATCCACAGGTAGTGCCTTTAGAATTGCCACCGCTTCACGGTCAAGTGCTTGCTCGACACCGAGACTATCAGGTGCGTCAGCCACCTCGATGACTTCGAGCTGTGTGTAGGGACGGAGCCTCTTGATATATTCATCAGCCGCCTCACGCCAGAATGCCTCAGTCAGCTTCCCTACCGCTATGATCGTGATCTTTACCATCGAGGCTCCTCGTTCTTTCGAGATCCTACACTCATTGACAGAGCTATTCTATCGCATGGTCTTTTTTGGTTTGCCCACCATGAAAAGTGACCTCTCCTTTAGCTCACCCCTCCACAAAAGTGGCCCCTCGATCGAGGGGCCACTGAAAGGAGAGCGATTGATCGTTGGCTTTTTCGTCTACCTATTCAGTTGAAAACCGTATTCGCGCATGAGATCGAGCAGCTCTTGAGGCATGGATCCCTCATGGGGACTTGAGCCATCGACCTCTGGTATCTGCGAGGCCTCGGGCGCTAGAGGTAACTGTTCGAGCTCGGCTGTTTGCTGTTGTGTTGCGGCACGGGCCGTCTCCGTGGTGTCGTTGCCCAGGGTGACCTCTACTGACCGTAGGTCATCACCCCGGTAGTACTCGACGGTGACGGTGTCGCCCTCTCGCTGTGAGCGCACGGCTGCAAAGACATCTTCGGTCGAGCGGATCGCGCGATCACCGATACGGACGATGATGTCGCCCACCGCAAAACCGGCTTTCTGTGCGGGTGATCCCTCGACCACCTCGACCACATAGGCTCCTTCGCTTACCGCAAGGCCCATCTGCTGAGCCGACATCTCGTCGACGGTCTGGGTCGCCACCCCAAGGAAGGGATGTGAGACCGTTCCGCTCTCGATGAGCTGATTGGCGATATCGAGCGCGGTGTCGACCGGGATCGCGAATCCCACGCCTGCACTGGAGCCCGAGGTCGTCTTGATCAACGTATTAATACCGATCAGCCGTCCATCGGCATCGACGAGGGCACCACCGCTGTTTCCGGGATTGATGGCGGCATCGGTCTGGATCAGATTGGCATAAGCTGCGATCTGGTTACCCATACGGAATGCTTCGGTACGTCCCAGCGCAGAGATGATACCGACCGAGACCGACTCGGACAGTCCGAAGGGGTT
>WQXV01000140.1 GCA_009781565.1 Actinomycetes bacterium | reverse complement strand
TTACAGTACGCCATGCAGATACTGTTCTCGGTCATGATGCTCTCGATGATATTTGTGATGTATCCTCGTGCTTCGGTCTCTGCCGAGCGCATCAACGAAGTGCTCGATACCGAGCCGGTCATCGAAGACCCACCCACAGCGCTCGGATCGCTGAGCGCTCAGCCCAGCGTCGAGTTTCGCGATGTCTCGTTCTCGTTTGCGGGAAGTGAGGAACCGGCGATCCGTGATGTCTCGTTCAAATCCGACGACAATACTGTGACCGCGATCATCGGCTCGACCGGGTCGGGCAAATCGACGATCCTGAACCTGATCGTGCGCCTCTACGATGCGTGCTCAGGCGAGGTACTGGTCAACGGCGTCGACGTGCGCGAGATGAGCCAGCATTACCTGCACGAACTGATCGGCTACATCCCGCAAAAAGCGGTGCTCTTCGACGGTACGATCGCCAACAACATCCGCTTCGGAAAAGAGGATGCCAGCGAAGAAGAAATCCTGACCGCGCTTGAAATCGCGCAAGCGCGCAACTTTGTCGAAGAACAAGACGAGGGCATCGAAAGTTTCGTAGCCCAAGGAGGTACCAACTACAGTGGGGGGCAGAAGCAGCGTCTGGCCATCGCGCGCGCTATCGTCAAACATCCTTCTATCTATCTGTTCGATGACAGCTTCAGCGCACTCGATCTCAAGACCGATGCCGCACTGCGCGAAGCGCTCAAGCCCTATCTGACCGATACGGTCACCATCATCGTCGCTCAGCGTATCTCCACCATCGTCGAGGCCGACCAGATCCTGGTCATGGACGAAGGACGCATCGTCGGCAAGGGGACCCATGAGCAGCTTATGGGCGAGTGTCAGGTCTATCGTGAGATCGCGCAGTCCCAGATGACCGATGAGGAGCTTGCTGAACAAGGATTCGAGCGTCCCGAGATCGTGACACCGCTTGATGAGGTGCTCGCTGAGCTTGAAGCCGAGGATTGCGTCGAATACACCCTTGAACATGACAGCGAGAAGGGAACTGAGAACTCATGAGTGATTCCAAGTCTCAGACCAAGTCGACCGATCTGCGCGCAGCCGGACCTCGATTCGGAGGTGGCCACGGTATTGGCCGCCCGGTAGAGAAGGCCGCCGATTTTTGGGGAACCGCCCGAAAACTGTTCGCCTTGCTCGGTCCCGATCGCTTCAAGATGGTACTTGCCTCTCTCTTCTCGATCGCTGCGGTGGCCTGTGTGGTCGCCGGCCCCAAGGTCATGGCGCTTGCGACCAACAAACTGGCCGAGGGTATCGCGCTGATCATGCGCGCCCAGCTGACCGGTGCTGAGACGCTACCCAGCATCGACTTTGACTACATCGGGCGCATCGCGCTCATCTTGATCGGTCTGTACTGTCTAGGCGCGCTTTTGGCCTACATCCAGCAGACCTTGACGGTGACGGTGACCCAAGATCTGGTCAGAACGCTGCGCCGGATGGTGTCAGAGAAGCTCGATCGCCTACCCCTGTCGTTCTTCGATACGCAGACCTATGGTGAGATCCTCTCGAAGATCACCATCGATGCCGATCTGATCAGTACCAACCTGCAACAGGCGATGAGCCAGACGATGACCTCCCTGTTCACCTTGATCGGCATCATCATCATGATGTTTACCATCAGCTGGAAACTCGCGCTCGTCTCGCTGATCGCGGTTCCGGGCTCGATCTTGGTGACAGCTCTGATCGCTCCGCGTTCCCAGAAGTTCTTTGCTGATCAGCAAGCACGCTTGGGGGACCTGAACGGGCAGATCGAGGAGAACTTCGCCGGACACATCATCGTTAAAGCGTTCAATCGAGAAGAGGCCAACATCGAGCGGTTCGGCAAGACCAACGAGGATCTGTACGGCAGCGCCTGGAAAGCGCAGTTCATGTCCTCAATCATCATGCCGCTCATCCACTTCATCAGCAACGTGCAATACGTCGTGATCGTGGTCTATGCCGCGATACTGTCTGCGGCAGGACAGCTGCCCATCGGTGATATCTTGGCATTCATCCAATACATCCAGCAGTTCGGACAACCCATCCAGCAGGTCGCCCAGATCGCCAACGTGATCCAAGGTACGATCGCAGCAGCGGAGCGCGTCTTCAACCTGCTCGACGAACCAGAGGAAACTCCCGATGCGCTCAAGCCCGCCCAGCTCTCCGCGCCACGAGGCTTGGTCGAATTCGATGATGTCGATTTCGACTATGTGGAGACCAACCCGCTCATCCGTGATCTCACGCTGACCGCCAAGCCCGGACAGACCGTCGCGATCGTGGGGCCGACCGGAGCGGGAAAGACCACCCTGGTCAACCTGTTGATGCGCTTTTATGACCTCAACTCGGGCCAGATCCGTGTCGACGGGGTCAACACCGCTGATATGAACCGTCATGATGTGCGCAAACTCTTCGGTATGGTCTTACAAGACACCTGGCTTTTCAACGGCACGATCGCTGAGAACATCGCCTATGGACGCGAAGGCGCGACCCGCGAAGAGATCGAAGCGGCAGCCAAAGCAGCCTTTGCCGATCATTTCATCCGCACGTTGCCCCAGGGCTATGACACGATCTTGGCAGAGGACGGCAGCAACCTCAGCGTCGGGCAGCGCCAGCTGCTCACTATCGCGCGCGCTATTTTAGCTGACTCGCCCATCATGATATTGGATGAGGCGACCTCAAGTGTCGATACGAGGACCGAGCGGTTGATCCAAGAGGCGATGAATCGCTTGACCGAAGGTCGTACCTCGTTCGTGATCGCGCATCGACTGAGTACGATCCGTGACGCGGATCTGATCTTGGTCATGGACAAGGGACGCGTGGTCGAGAGTGGCACGCATGATGAGCTGCTTGCCAGCGATGGGTTCTATGCCGAGCTCTACAACTCGCAGTTCAGCCAGGAGGCTGAGGCAGCCTAGACCTCTTCGACCGGCATATCGGCAGCATCGACCGGTAGCTTGACGTCCTCATACGGATCGACCTCTACCGCTTCAACGGGAGCTTCTTCGACAGTTTCGACAGGTTCAGCTACAGCTGCCTCGTCGGCAGGCTGGTCTTCAACGACCAGTGACTCATCAAGAGGGACCGGCGCATCATCAGCGACCGTGGCCTCGACCGCTGCCTCCTCGGCAACAGGAGCCTCTTCTACCACTGCCTCATCGGCGACGGGA
>WQXV01000139.1 GCA_009781565.1 Actinomycetes bacterium | reverse complement strand
GCTTGGGACCAGGTCATCACCATAAACAAGGGGACCAGTGACGGATTCGACATCTCGATGCCGGTGGTCGGCACCCATGGCCTGCTGGGCCAGATCATCGAGGTCGGGCCCAATTTCTCGAAGGTACGCCTGACGACCGATCGGCGCAGTGGGGTCGCCTGTATGCTGCAACGTACCCGCACACCTGGTATCGCGACCGGCTCGCTCAGCGGGACGCTCACACTCGAATTCGTCGCCAACAAGGTCGAGGTCGAACCAGGTGATGTGGTCATCACCTCGGGATTGGGAGGCATCTATCCCCAAGGTCTGGTGGTAGGCGAGGTGCTCGATGCGATCACCGGGATCAGCTCGCTGTACCAAACGATCCGGGTCACCCCGGCCAACGACCCGAGAATCGTGGAGGAAGTCCTCGTGCTGACCAATACCGCCCCGTTTGTAGAGACGGCGGAGTTAGGAACCCTCTAGATGAGAACATTTCTGGTAAATGTCGTCGCCTTCATCATCGCAGTGATCTTGCAGGTCACGATCGCTCCCTATATCGCGATCGGCGGGGTATCGCCCAACTTCTTGATGATAACCGTTATCGTGATGGCGCTCGTCGAAGGCCCCAATACCGGTACGGTGTTAGGTTTTGTCGCCGGACTTCTCTTCGATCTGTTGGGAGCCGGTCCTGTCGGGCCGATGGCGCTGGTCCTCTCGATCGCGGGCTATATCGCCGGTCTGGTGCACGAGAACCTCTTTGCTGAGGGGTGGCTGCTACCGGTCGGGATCATCGCGCTCGCCACATTTACTTCAGAAATTCTCTATATGATTGTGATACTGTTCTTGGGAACGCAAACCTCGCTTGCGAGTGCGTTCATGGGTATCGTCTTGCCCAGTACGCTTTACAACGCAGTATGCGCGACGATCATCTGTCCGATACTGACCCGCGTGCTCAGCGACAATACCAACTCGGTCATTTTTGGAACACTATGGTAAGAGGTCTCGCATAAACGAGCGCAGATCCGACTAAGGAGGCTTCGCCTGAACTACCAGAAGCCTGATATTCAGAACCGTGTACTGTCATTAATGGCAGTTTTTATCATTATGGTCATCGTATTGGTCTTTCGTCTGTACTCGATGCAGATCGTGCATGGGCAGGAGTTTTCCGAGAAAGCCGCCATCAATCGACTGCGTGAGGCGACCACGATCGCACCACGAGGACGGATTCTGGATCGCAATGGGGTCGAGTTGGTCACGAACCGTACCTCCATGGTCGTGCTGGCACCCGCCTCGGCGCTCGAGGACGATCAGCTTATCGAGCGTCTGGCTACGCATTTGCTGATCACCGAAGAAGATGTGCGTGAGCGTATCGGTTCGGTCAAGGATGCACCGCTCGATCTTCGTGTGGTCGGCATCGATGTGCCGATGGACACGATCTCCTACATCGCAGAGAACCAGGCGCTGTTTCCCGATATCCAGGTAGCCGCACGTGCGGTCCGCACCTATCCCCAGGTCGCCCTCGCTTCTCAGGTGCTAGGCTACGCCGGTTTGATCTCGGAGTCTGATATGGAGCGTGAGCTGTTCGCTGATTATCACTCCGGAGACATCGTGGGTAAATCAGGTGCCGAATTGGCCTTCGAAACGATACTGCAAGGGGTCCGTGGACGCCAGCTGATAGAGGTCGATGCCCAAGGCAAGCCACAGGCGGTCATCCAAGACGATCCGCCTCAGGCGGGCCAAGACGTGATGCTCACCATCGATGCCGAACTCCAAGGTGCGGTCGAGCAGATCCTTGCCCAAACAGTCGCGGCTGGAAAAGAGTCCGGCCTCAAGACCAATGCCGCTGCAGCGGTCGTTTTAGAGGTAAAGACAGGGGCCGTATTAGCGATGGGCAGCTATCCGACCTATGATCCTGAGATGTTTGTGGGCGGTATCACTCAAAAGGACTGGGAAAAGCTGACCAATGAGAAATCGAATTATCCTCTGATCAATCGTGCGATCGGCGCATCCTATCCTCCTGCGTCAACATTTAAGGCCTTCATCGGATTGGGGGCGCTCGAAGAGAGTGTTATCACCACCCAGACCACGGTGACGTGTACTGGTCGCTTTTCCGAGATGGGCGAGTGGGATTTCAAGGACTGTTGGATCTATCCCGGAGCCCATGGTTCGATGAACATGCATGACGCGGTCGCTCAATCATGCAACTACTATTTCTATAACATCGGATATCAGTTCGAGACAAACTCGGATGAGGGCTTGCAGAAGTACCTCAACCAGTGGGGATTCGGATCGACGCTCGGTATTGATCTTCCCGGCGAGGTCTCCGGACGTATTCCCACTGCTGAATGGAAGAACGAATACAACATCATGAATCCCGAGGTCGGGATCGGATCCTGGGTCCCTGGTGACGGGGTGCATATGGCGATCGGTCAGGGAGATGTGCTCACGACTCCACTCCAGATCGCCTCAGCATACGCGGCTATCGCCTATAAAGGGCAGGTATTGCGCCCTCATGTCCTCAAAGAGGTATTGGACAGTAACGGTGATGCGGCGCTTACCGTTGAGCCGGAAACATCGTTTGCGCCGAACGTATCGCAAAAGAACCTGGGATACATGCGCGATTACCTGCGCGCGGTCGTAACTGAAGGGACTGCGGCGAGTGGTTTCTACGGATTCGGGACCTCGGTCTCAGGAAAGACCGGAACTGCTGAGTTCAATGACACGAACAAGGATGACTATGCCTGGTTCGTAGGATTCGCTCCATCCGAGGATCCGACCTACTGCGTCGCGGTCGTCGTCGAGCAAGGCGGCGCCGGAGGAAGGACCGCCACCCCGGCAACCCGCTCGATATTCGGTGCGATCTTCGATGAGGTGACCACGTTCTCTCTGGGTACCGACAGGTCAAGGTAGTCAGTGGCACTTTTCAAATACGACATTCGCAAAAACGTCAATTTCACGCTTATCATCGCGGTCGCATTGCTGCTGGTGTTGGGCTCGACCATCATCTTCTCGGCGACCTCGGCAATGGAGGAGTCACGAGATTTCATCTTTCGCCAGATCATCGGAATAGCTCTCGGTCTGGTGCTGATGGTCGGTTTCTGGCTTTTCGACTACCGCTATTTTGCCGATCTGATCGTGCCTTTGTGGATCGTCAACATCTTTTTGATACTGGCACCCCGCATCCCCGGTCTGGG
>WQXV01000138.1 GCA_009781565.1 Actinomycetes bacterium | reverse complement strand
GCATCACGATCATCGGCATTCCTTTCGGTCAACAGTGCTTCAAGATTGCCAAGCTTGCCCTCATGCCCTTTGGTGCTGAAGTTGTCCACCACTAAACTCGATCAAATACCACGAGCTATCTGTTTCGATCTCGATGGGACCTTGCTCGATAGCGAGAACTACTACTATGAGACGATGGGTGAGTGGCTGCAGCGCCATTTCGGAGTCTCGATCACCAAAGAGGAATATGTCTACTATGAGACCGTGCTCGACGATAAGATCATCGAATACCTCCTCGAGCAGGAGCGTCTGGGCCAGCACACTCTTTCCGACGAGCCCTCTCTTCGCGCGGCGATCGCAGATGATTGGCTCGTACACTACGACTCACTCATAGAGAGCGCAGAGACTGCCAAGAACGCAGCGCTCCTTCATGCGTTCGAGCAACAGACCGAGGTGCCCCTCGCGCTGGTGAGCTGCTCGCAGCCCGTCTTCGTCGATCCCTTCGTCGATGCATACGGACTTGATAAGGCTTTCTCCCTGGTATTGACCGGGGCAAGTGTAAAGAAGCTCAAACCGGATCCCGAGATCTATCAGTTGGCTCTTGACGAACTCGGGCTGCCCGGTAGTGAGGTAGCGACCGTCGAAGATGCAGCACGTGGCATAATTCCCGCACAAGCAGTCGGTATGACCGTCGTGCGCCCCCTTGCTTATCTGCCCTGTTATGAACCCCTTGCCAACGTCATTGAAACCGCTGATATAGCCGGTGCTCTGGACCTGTTTGCGGATGCTTTGGGAATACGATATATTGAGCTTGTGTGAATAATTATTGAGCGAAATCGCAAAAACGCTCAAGAGTGGCATGTATTCGTTTCTCTCAGGTAGGGCTGCAGTGTGAAAGGAATTATTGCTTCCCCAGGAAGGGCTTATGCGGACGCTTTTATCGTCCAAGAGCCTCGCATTGTGGTCGAGAAGACCTCCATCGACGATAGTGACAACGAGCTTGAGCGCCTACAAAGTGCGATCGATGCCTGTGATGTGCAGTTCGAATCCCTTATCAAGGGGCTTGATGCTGACGATGACACCGCAACGATCGAGCTGCTCGAATTCCAGCAGATGATGCTGGAAGATACGGACTATCTCGATAAGATCACCACGATCATCACCGAAGACAAACTCAATGCGGAGTATGCGGTCGAAGTGGCGAGCAACGACTACATCGGTTTTCTGCAAAATCTGACCGACAACGACTATCTTCGCGAGCGAGCGGCCGATATTGGAGATATGGCGCAGAGGTTGCTGGGCGCTCTGCTGGGTATCAGCCGTGCTATCGAAGAGCCCGATCATGACTATATCGCGATTGCGAACGATATCACACCATCGCGTATGGCCGAGCTCGACCAAGACAAGCTCAAAGGGATTGCTTTGGAAAAGGGGAGTCTGACCTCGCATTGTTCGATTCTGGCGGCATCGCTGGGTATTCCCTGTCTGATCGAGGTGACCGGTCTGCTTGAGGCTGACACAACAGGTAAGAGGATCTTGCTCGATGCCGAGCATGGCGAGCTGGTGCTCGATCCCAGCAAGCAGCAGATCGATGCCTACCTCGATTACCGCAAAGCACGTGAGCAAGATCTTGAAGCACTCAAAGCCTATGTCGATAAAGAGTCTCGCACGCTCGATGGGGCGCATATGGGGGTCTATGCCAACATCATCTCAGCCAGCGAGGTCGCCTCACTGCTCGAGCAGGGTGGCGAAGGGGTTGGCCTGCTGCGCACCGAGCTTATCTATATGGAGGAGACGACTGCGGCACCCTCCGAGGAGAAACAGTTTCAGCTCTATTCGGAGATAGCCTCGGCTCTCGACGGTCTTCCGCTTATTATCCGCACGCTGGATGTCGGCGGTGACAAAGATATCGACTATCTGCATATCGGAAAAGAGGATAACCCGTTTCTCGGATATCGTGCAATCCGCTACAGTCTGGACACTCCCGAGGTGTTTAAAGCGCAGATCAAGGCGATCGTGCGTGCGAGCGCGCAGGGCAATGTCGAGATGATGTTTCCGCTGATCACGACCATCGACGAGATCAGAAGAGCAAAAGCACTGGTATCCGAGGTCTTCAATGAGCTCGATAAGGGAAATGTAGCTTACAATAAAGATATGAAGATCGGCATCATGATAGAGACGCCTGCCTCTGCCTTCGACAGTGCTCGAATGGCTCGTGAGGTCGATTTCTTCAGTATCGGTACCAACGACTTGGCGCAATACCTTTTTGCAGCGGATAGGACCAATGCGAAGGTGCTCGAACTCAACTCATATTTCCAACCTACGTTGCTTCGGACGATGGCCCAGGTCGCAGACAGTGCGCACGAGGCAGGTATCATGGTCGATATCTGCGGACGAGCCGGCGAGGTACTCGAGCTCATACCCCTGTGGATCGCGATGGGCATCGACAATGTCAGTGTGAGCATCCCCGAGATCACGCGCGTGAGGCGCAAGATCACCCAGACAGACAAGGCTGCAAGCGTCAAGCTCTTGGACAAAGTACTTCAGTGCGACACGGCCGGTGAGGTGCAGGCCATGCTCGGTGGCGCGTCATGATCACGCGCGATATCGAGATACTCAACGAGTTGGGGCTCCATGTCCGGATCGCAGGCAAGATCGTCAAAGAGATGAAGAAGTTCGCCAGCAGCGTGGATGCTGTCAAGGATGGCCAGACCTACAACTTCAAGAACGTGACCGGCGTGATCACCACCAACGCCAAGAAGGGCGATGTCCTGACCTTCCAATTCGAAGGACCTGACGAGGAGGTCGCGGCCGACACGGTCGTCAAACTCTTCGCTGACAGGTTCGGAGAAAAGGGAGGGGTCGCACAAAGCGAGGACGCGGATGCCGTGCAGGAGAGCGCACCGGTAGAGGTCGTCGATACGATCGAGGCGACCGAGACTGAGACGTCTGAACCGACTGACGAGGTGACGCTTGGCCCGACCGAGGTCGCCATGGGCTTGATCGTCGGTGCGGGAGATTCGCGTAGCTACTGTCTGGAGGCGATCACCGAGGCCAAGGACGGCAACTTCACCGAAGCCAGAGAGCTCATTGACAAAGCGGTCGCGGCGATGGTCGAGACCCATGAGGTACAGACCGAACTGATACGTAATGAGATGACCGGAAACCCCTCGGAAGTCTCATTGTTGATGGTACACGCGCAAGATCACCTCAAT
>WQXV01000137.1 GCA_009781565.1 Actinomycetes bacterium | reverse complement strand
GGGCTACGGAGAAATTGCTCCGTCGCACTCCGAGCATTCCTAAAGTCATCCTCAATACGTCCGATGGTATAGTTGTGTAGTGACTGAACAGGATGCATACGACTATGATTTCGAGCAGCTGGGCGACTCCACGGTTCCTCTGCAGGAGCTTGACGAACTTGGGCTGGAAGAGGTGGAGCTTGCACGGGTTGTAAAGCTCGACCGCGGACTCCCGCTGGTGGTGAGCGCTACCGGCACCTATCGAGCCGAGCCCTCCAACACCCTGGTCAAACGAATGAAGACCAATACCATGCTGCGTCCCGCGGTGGGCGATTGGGTCGGGCTCGCACATCCCGAGAACCATGAGACTGCGCGCATCGAAGGTCTTCTGCCCCGAATCTCGAGCTTTACCCGCAAAGATCCCGGCGAGGAGACCGCTGGGCAGGTCATCCTTGCCAACATCGATGTCGTGTTCGTGGTGACCGCACTCGGCGATGAGCCGATCAACATCGCGCGTCTGGAGCGCAAGCTGGTGCTCGCCTTCGAAAGTGGTGCTCGTCCCATCATCGTGCTCACCAAAGGGGATCGACGCGACGATATCGAAGATGAGATGGCACGCGTGCGCGCGGTCGCTGGCGAGGTCCCCATCATCGTGACCAGCGCGGTGACCGGGGAGGGGACCGAAGAGTTACGAAGCATGGTGCCTGCGCATACCACCGCTGCGATGATCGGATCTTCAGGGGTCGGCAAATCGACGCTGATCAACTGTCTGCTCGGCGATGAGCGGCTTGCGACCAAAGAGGTGCGCGAAAGTGATGACAAGGGACGCCACACCACGGTGGCGCGCGAGATCGTGCTCGTACCCGAGGGGGGCATCCTGATAGATACGCCCGGCATGCGTGGCATGGCCTTATGGCGCGCCGACCAAGGACTCGAGTTGGCCTATCCTGAGATCGCTGAGGCGACGCAACGCTGTAAGTTCGCCAACTGTACGCATCAAAGCGAACCGCAATGCGGGGTCAAAGAGGCGTTGGAAGACGGCTCGATCGATTCTGAACGCTTGGTACGCTATACCAAATTGCGCGAAGAGCTCGACGAGCTTGATGTGAAGCAGGAAGAGAAGCGAAGAGCCGCGACCGAATCGCGTCCCCATGGTCGGGGATCGCAGTCGCATCAGATCGGCAAGGCAAAGCGCAACATGCGCAAGTACCATAAGCGCAACCGCTAGCCCCAAATCTGACTATCTGGTCAGCACTTGGGTGATATGCCATACTAACAGACGTGAATACACAAAGTCCCGATACCACCCCGAATGCTGCGCCCTTCGATGCGCACGTTGGTGCGCACGGCTCAGCTGCCGTCGAACTGAGCGAGGTCAATTATACCTATCAAGGTATCGAGCGCGACATCCACGCGCTGCGCGATATCTCCTTTACCATCGCAGCAGGTGAGCCGGTCGCCATCATCGGGCCGAGTGGCTGTGGTAAGACCACCATACTCAACCTCATCGCGGGATTGATCGCACCGGATCGTGGTGAGGTGCTCATCAAGGGAAGACCCATCGATGGTCCGCGTCATCACACATCGCTCATCTTGCAAGATTATGGCCTCCTTCCCTGGAAGACCGTGCTTGACAATGCGGCACTGGGTCTGACGCTGCGCAAGGTGCCCCGCGCCCAAGCGCACGAGATTGCGACCGATGCGCTGCGCACCGTCGGGCTCTCTGAGTTTGCCACCGCCTATCCCGATGAGCTGTCCGGAGGGATGAGGCAGCGCCTTGCGCTCGCACGAGCTATGGCGCTCGAGGTCGATATCCTGCTGATGGACGAGCCGCTCTCCGCATTGGATGCCCTGACACGCGAGGAGCTGCAGGAGGTCCTTCTCGAACTGTGGCGCAGCCAAGGATACGCGCAGGTGCTGGTGACCCACTCGATCGAGGAAGCGGTCTTTTTGGGTCGCACGATCCTGTTGATGACGCCGCGCCCAGGTCGGATACGTACCGTGATCGATAATCCCTCGATGGGGTCAAGCCTTTATCGTCAGACCCCCGAGTTCTATGAGAAATGCGCCACTCTGCGCGAACTGCTCGTCAAAGAGAACGGACGCGCGCGAGGAGAGGGCAGTTGATGGTGCGCCACGCTGATGATACCCTGCGACCACGTCTGCGCTTGAATCTGCGCACCATCGCAGGCTACCTGCTTGCGCTGGTGATCATCATTGCTGTGTGGGCACTACTGGCCTGGATCATCTCCAGTCCGGCTCTTCCGCTGCCTTGGGAGGCGATCGAGCAGTTCTTCATCACGCTTCCCCAGATGCTTCCCCATATCCTGATCTCGCTGTGGCGTGTGATAGCGGCAATGCTTCTGGGTACGGCACTGGGTCTGCCGCTGGGACTGTTCATCGGTCGCAGTGCACGTGCCGACCGATTGGCAGCCCCGCTCCTCTACATCCTCTATCCCATCCCCAAGGTGGTATTCTTGCCGGTGCTGATGGTACTCATGGGACTGGGCAACGCGCCCAAGATCGTCCTGATCGCGACCGTGGTGTTCTTCCAGATGCTGGTGACCGCCCGCGGCGCCGCGCATGCGATCGCTCCCGAGTCCATCACCAGCGTGCGCTCACTGGGAGCCACACCGATCCAGATCGCCCAACATGTGATCGTACCTTCGGCACTCCCTGATATCTTTACCGCCCTGCGCATCTGCATCGGTACCGCGATCGCCGTACTGTTCTTGGCTGAGTCGATCGCTGGCTCGACCGGGATCGGTTACTACATCATGAACGCATGGAGCCGGCTTGACTATGTCGCGATGTTTGCCGGCATCATCGCGATGGGCGCGATGGGAGTCGGCCTCTACGAGATACTCAACATCATCGAGCATCGCGCGGTGCGCTGGAAGAAACAGCAATGAGTGAGCCGAACCCTCGTGAATTGATCCGTCTGCGCGAGGTCGTCAAGACCTATCACAGCGGCGAGGTCCCCTTCACCGCGCTCGATCACATCAATCTGGTGGTCCAGCCCGGTGAGTTCGTAGGCATCATCGGAAAGTCCGGCTCTGGCAAGACGACCTTGATCAACATGATAGCCGGTCTCGATCATCTCAGCGGTGGTGAGATCTGGACCGATGGGGTGCCTATCCATACCTTTAACGAGAACCAGATGGCGGTGTGGCGCGGCCGTGCGATCGGTGTCGTCTTCCAGTTCTTCCAGCTGCTCCCGACACTGACGGTGG
>WQXV01000136.1 GCA_009781565.1 Actinomycetes bacterium | reverse complement strand
CCTTTTGACGCTCGGCTTCGAGCGATTCCCGCTCATCTTGGAGCGCTTGTTGCGCAGCACGTTCCTCGAGCACCTCATAGGCTGAATGGCGGTCAAAGGGCTCGCGGTATTTGGTGAACAGCGATGAGCTGTCGGTGATCTGCTCGATCTGGTCAGGTGAAGCTGGGGCAAAACTGCAGCGAGGAGGTAGGATGAATCCACGCTTGACCATCTCGGGTGCGCCCTTCTCGTCGAGCGCCGAGATCAATGCTTCACCAGTCGCAAGCTCGCTGATGACCGTCGCGCTGTCAAAGGCGGGATTGGGTCTGAACGATCCCGCAGCCGCCTTGATCACTTTCTGCTCGTTAGGGGTATAGGAGCGCAGGGCATGCTGGATCTTGTTGCCCAGCTGTGTCATGACCGTGTTGGGGATGTCTGCAGGGCTCTGTGTGATAAAGAAGATACCTACTCCTTTTGATCGGATAAGTCTGATCACCTGCTCGATCTTTGCGAGCAATGCTTTAGGCGCATCAGCAAAGAGCAGATGGGCCTCGTCGAAGAAGAAGACGAGCTTTGGCTTGTCCAGGTCACCGACTTCGGGCAGCATCTCGTAAAGCTCGGAGAGCATCCAGAGCAGGAAGGTGGAATACAGCAGCGGGTTTTGGAACAGGGTGACGCATTCGAGGATGTTTATCACACCACGACCTTGTTCGTCAGTGGCGATCCAATCGCGCAGATCGAGCTCGGGCTCGCCGAAGAAACGATCGCCTCCTGCCATCTCCAGCTCGAGGAGCCTTCGCTGTATCGCCCCAATGCTGGCCGGCGAGACATTACCGTAGTCGGTAGAGAATGTCTTTGCATTCTCGCCAGCGAATTTGACCATCGAACGCAGGTCTTTGAAATCAAGCATGAGCAGACCGTTGTCATCCGCGAATTTGAAGATGATCTGCATGACCCCGGTCTGGGTATCGTTCAATCCGAGTATCCTCGAAAGAAGCAGCGGCCCCAAACTTGAGACGGTGGTACGCACCGGTATACCTTGCTCACCATACAGATCGAAGAAGCGCACGGGATATCCGGCAAAAGAAAACTCTACGATACCCATCTCGCTTAGACGAGCATCAACCGACTCACTGGGAGTTCCGGGGATACACAGACCTGAGACATCACCTTTGATATCAGCCATGAACACCGAGGTTCCCATGTCACTGAACGCTTCAGCCATCACCTTGATGGTCGTCGTCTTTCCCGTACCGGTGGCACCGGTGACCAGCCCATGACGATTCATCATCGAGGGGAGCAGGTAGATCGGCTCACGCCCCACATCACCAGTGGCGATCCAGATCCTGTCATCATCCGGTTGATACATCATATCCTCCCGTCCGCTCGCGCGCACTCAGTTGGCGTTCTGCTCGACCCATCTACGCAATGCGAGCCGATCGATCTTGATGTTGTGTCGCACATCGACCGGGAAATCCTTTTTCAGATAGAAGTTCTCGATCGGTCTCGTGTGTTCGTATGTGTCGCGCTTTTGGTTTAGTTGCTCGAGTAGCTCCTCAGTCATCTTGGTGGAACCATCCTCGAGCTGTATGACCAGCGAGGGAACGGTCCTCTCATCGATCGTCGGTCCGACCAGTGCCGTCCGTTTGATAGAGGGGAGCTGATTGAACACCATCTCACAGGGGACTGGATACATCTTGCGACCCTCCAGATCGACGACATGACTGGTACGGCCCCAAAACCATAGGCGGCCCTTATCATCGATCGTTCCCACATCGCCGACCTTATGCCACATCGTCCCATCGAGCTCAAGCTTGCTTTGGGCGGTCGCCTGCTGTTCGTGGTAATACTCCTTGGTGACGACTTCACCAGCCACGATGAACTCATCATCGTTATGGATCCTGATCTCGATCTCGGGTGCTGCGGTACCCACACACACCCCGGCACCTTCACTGGTAGATTGTGCGGTATGCTCGAGAATATAGGAACCGGATATATCTGAGATGGGAAGCGATTCAGTCGCGCCGTAGGGGGTGTAGGTCGTCCCATGGGGCAGGATATGGCTCCATTTCTCATGCATGCTGATGTCGACCGGAGCGCCGAACATGACCAGGTGCTTGAGAGTCGGAAGCTCGATGCCTTGTGCGAGACAGTGGTCAGCGACATTCATCCAAATGGTCGGAGAGCCCGCGGCAAACGTCGCCTCGTTATTCTGTATCGTGGCAACGATGGGGCGCGGATCGACTTTAGAAGGATGGGACGGATCGACATCGGGAATCGCGCAGGTCATCCCCATTGCCAGAGTGAAGAATGAGAAGAGAGGGAAGCACGGACAATCGACATCATCACTGGATAGTCCATACATCTGCTGGAGGATACGGGTCTGCGCCATGAAGATGCGATGGGTGTAGACGACCCCTTTGGGTTTGCCGGTAGCTCCCGAGGTGAACAGTATCGCTGCCGTCTCATCAGGACCAGCATCACGCATCTCGAATCGCGAGCTCTCGTCTTTTGATGCTTTGCGCAACGTGGTGCTATCAAGTTTGAGGTTCACCGATTCGAACGAACCTCGAAAGGCGAGAGAAAGCATACGAACAGCTGGTATGGTGACCATCGCATCGGGAGCGACCTTTGCAATGGCTCCCAGGAGGTTGCGCGCACCCATACCAGGATCGATAAAGACCGGAATGGCGCCGATCTTGAATAGGGCAAAAACAGTTGCCGGCAACTCGATGGAGGGCCGGATGAGCAGAAGGACCTTGTCAGAAGGCTTGATCCCCTTTTTAGTGAAGTAGTTCGCAAATCGGTTGATCGTCTCATCGAGTTCCTTGAAGGTGATCGACTCACCATGAAAGATGATCGCTGGTTTATCCGGAAGGCGCTGAGCCTGCCCTTCTATGAGTGATGCAGTGTTCATGCCAAGAACTCCCTGATCCGTGCACGAGCTTCTTCACCTACATCCTCAAGTATATAGTGTCCGGCATGCTCATAGCGCACCACCTGTGCTTGGGGAAAGATCGCCCGCCAGCGATCGAGGAAGTGCTCGGTAAAACAGAAATCCTTCATACCCCACAAGATCATAATACCCGAAGTGAGGCAGGGTAGCTTCGATTCAATTCGGTCCAACACCGGCCTGGTACCGTGACCTTTCTCGATCGGTATATCTTGGAGGAAGGAGGTGATGCCGATGCGATCCTCAAAGGTAGCATAGGGCTCGAGATAAGCCGCTTTTTCCT
>WQXV01000135.1 GCA_009781565.1 Actinomycetes bacterium | reverse complement strand
TTTGTGGATAGGACCAATGTCGAGTTCGTCGAAGTTGTCGATGAGAACACCATCAATGTGCGCGTGTGGGAGCGCGGATGCGGAGAGACGCTCGCGTGTGGGACTGGTGCGTGTGCCGCTGCGGTGTGGGCTTACCTACGTGGAGAGGTCCATGATGAGGTGACGGTGTCGCTGCCAGGAGGAGATCTGCTTGTCCGTATTGATCCGGCAACGCTCAAAGTCTCAATGGCAGGGCCTGCCGAACTTGTGTATGCTGGTACTGTCGAAGTTGATCATGAGAAAAAAGAGGCAAGAGAAGGATCGAAAGCAGGCGAGAAATGAAATTTGCGGCAAAACGTCTTGAGAATCTACCCCCGTATCTTTTCGCAGAGATCGATCGTAAGCGCGATCTGTTGGTGGCTGAAGGTCATGATGTGATATCGCTCGGTATCGGGGATCCCGATATGCCGACCTTCGAACACATCGTGGATCGGATGAAGGATGCCATCTATGACCCTACCAATCATAAGTATCCGTCATATGCCGGAGCGCCGCGCTATCGTGAGGCCTGCGCCGAGTTCATGAAGAAACGTTTCGACGTCGAGGTCGATCCAGCCACTGAGGTATTGGCACTGATAGGCTCCAAGGAAGGCATCGCCAATCTCTTCCCCGCTTTTGTCGATCCCGGTCACTATACGCTCATCCCGGGTGTCGGCTATCCGGTCTATGACGGTGGTGCGATCATCAATGATTCTCTCTCACATTGGATGCCGATGAACGACGAGAACGAATGGCTCGCCGATTTCGAATCGACTCCTGCTGAGGTACTGAAAAAATCCCAGATGATGATACTTAACTATCCGAACAATCCTACTTCTGCAATCGCTCCGGTCGAGTACTTTGACAAAGCGATCGCTTTCGCACGTAAGCATGGGTTGTTGCTCATTCATGACAATGCGTATGTCGATGTCACCTTCGATGGCTATGTCGCTCCGTCGATCCTCGAAAGGCCTCATGCGCGTGAGTGCTGCATCGAACTGTTCTCAACCTCGAAGTCCTACAATATGACCGGCTGGCGCTGTGCATTCGCAGCCGGAAACGCTGAAGCGATAAAGACCCTCGGTATCGTCAAGTCGAATATCGACAGTGGGATATTCACCGCCATCCAAGACGCCGCCATCGAGGCATTTCTTGGACCTCAAGATGAGGTCGAGAAGATGAAGGCACTCTATCAAGAACGTCGTGATGCGGTGCTGAGCACGCTTGAGAAGATGGGTATCGAGGCAGTTCAGTCAAAAGGAACGATCTTTATCTGGGCAAAGGTTCCCGAGGGGTATACCAGTGCCGAGTTTGCCGAGAAAGTCTTGATGGATGCCCATGTCATCATTGCTCCAGGAACCGCTTATGGACCGTTTGGTGAAGGCTATTTCAGGATCTCGTTGGCAACTCCCACGCCACGTTTGATCGAAGCGTTGGATAGAATGAAGAAACTCATGTAGTCTATCGCCGATCGCACCAAGTTGAGACACGATCGCCCCACTGCATCTATTGAGGGATAGAGATGAGGGTCGATCAGGGAAAACCGTGAGGTGATACTATGGGTAAGAAAAACCCAACAACGAATATGGATACTGTCGAAGAGGACCTGCACGATGCGGGCGCTGAACCTCGACAGAAAAAGACCCATCATATAGTTGAGAACATCCGTGATGTCGCAATTCTGGTCGGTGTCGATACCGGTAAAAGTGCCGCGAAGCTTTCAGCATCCGAATCACTCGAAGAACTAGCGCGACTATGCGAAACGCTCGGTGTGACGGTTGCAGACAAGCTGATACAGAAGCGCGAGCGTATCCATCCTGGTACCTACATCGGTAAAGGGAAGCTCGAAGAGTTGGTCGATATGGTCAACACGCATGAAGCCAACACGGTCATCTGTGATGATGAGATCACACAACGCCAGCAAGGCAATCTGGAAAAGGCACTGGGCGAAGAGATCGTCGTGATGGATCGCACCGCTCTGATCCTGGATATCTTCGCACTTCATGCGACCACGCGTGAAGGCAAGCTTCAGGTCGAGCTTGCCACGCTTCAATACGAGCTACCGCGCTTGCGTGGTAAATGGACGCATCTGGAGAAGGAGAAGCTGGGCGGTGGTGTCGGTTTCCGTTTCGGCATGGGAGAGTCGCAGCTTGAGGCCGACCGACGTTTGGCGCGTCGGCGGATCGGTGAGCTGAGCGACATGCTCAAAAAGGTGGAAGCTGAACGAAAGGTTCAGCGAGGCAGGCGAGAACGGAGTGGAATCTATCGCGTTGCTTTGGCGGGCTACACCAATGCGGGCAAGTCAACACTACTCAACGCACTGACGCATTCTGACGTGCTGGTCTATGACAAGCTGTTCGCAACCCTTGATGCAACCACCCGCGAGATGGAGCTTCCTTCAAAGCGAAAAGTGACCGTGACCGACACGGTCGGTTTTATCTCAAAGCTTCCTCATGAGCTGGTACAAGCGTTCAAGTCGACACTCGAGGAGGTATGCGAGGCTGACCTTCTGCTTGATATCTGCGATGGATCCTCAGATCAGATCGCAGAACAGATCGAGTCAGTGGCTCAAGTACTTGAAGAGATCGATGCTCAGACGAACGACAACCTCCTGGTGATCAATAAGTCCGATCTCATTGATCCAGGTAGACGCGAAGAGCTTACCGCTGCCTATCCCGAGGCGGTATTCGTCTCTGCTCTGACCGGAGATGGGCTACTTAAGCTCAAAGAGAGGATCGAGGAGATCTGTGTTGCGAGCCAGCCACCTGTTCGCGTGCTGATTCCTTTTGATCGAGGCGACCTGGTGCAGCTTGCCTACGATGCGGCATCGGTCAGCGAAGAGAGCTTCACCGAAGAAGGGACCCTGATGATCGTCCAAGCGAAACAGCCGGTCATCAGTCGGCTTGAGGAGTTCATCGTCACCTAGCAATACGTCTCATCATCGAAACGGGAGACGGATTCGAATGGATCTGAAGGGACTGGTCTAGACGACCTGACGTATCAAACCGATGACTTTTCCGGCGATGCGCAGGTTATCGGTGCACATGATCGGTTCGTACTGGCTGTTCTCCGGTTGGAGTCGGACAGCATCGGGTTCGCGGTAGTAGCGTTTGACCGTTGCCTCATCATCGATGAGTGCGACCACGACATCACCATTATCAGCGGTGTCCTGTTGGCGTACCACGACCAGATCGCCAT
>WQXV01000134.1 GCA_009781565.1 Actinomycetes bacterium | reverse complement strand
TCTTCACTGCCCTTGATTTCTGGAAGCAGAACAAGGATGGGGGACGGGTCGTCCTCTCGGTGTTCGTCGTCGACCGAAGCGGGAGCATGGAGGGCGAGCCACTCAATCAGCTCCAGGAATCGCTCCTCAATGGGAGCCGATACATCAATGAGAGCTACTACGTGGGGTTGGTCAGCTTCTCCTCCGACGTCTCGATCGATGTCGATATCGACCGGTTCGATGCCCAACAGCACTCCCTCTTCTTCGGAGCGGTCAGAGCCCTGCAAGCGCGCGGTGATACCGCAACCAACGATGCTCTGGTCGTAGCGATGGATATGCTGGTCAAGAAACAAGCCGAACTTGGGGTCCCCGATGCCAAGCTTCGGGTGTTCCTGCTCAGCGACGGCAGACAGAATGTCGGCTTCAGCTTAGGACAGATCTCCGGTGTGATCGATGGGCTCAACATTCCGATCTATACCATTGGCTATAATGCCGATGTCGATTCGCTTGAAGAGTTGTCATCCCTGAACGAAGCCTATTACACATCTGCCGATACCGGCGACGTCATCATGAAGATAAAGGAACTGTTTACCGCCCAACTCTAGGCTGGTGCCGGAGGAGGGAGTAGCTTAGATTCGCTTCACGAATCTGCGAGACCTCGCTGCGCTCGGCCCGAGCGCTCCCAAGGGTCGCGCCCGTCCTACGGGTTCAACTCCCTCAACTCAGAATCAAGAATCAAAATAGCCCACAAATGCGGGCTATTTAGATTTTCTGGTGCCGGAGGAGGGATTTGAACCCTCACGCCCTTGCGGACAATGGATTTTGAATCCATCGCGTCTGCCATTCCGCCACTCCGGCTTTCGTGCGACGAGTATTGATTATAGCGCTAGTTTGCCGCCCAACTGGGTACGGCGTTTCGAGCCTCTGCTTCAGTCACGCGCTGATACTGGAATTGATCCAGTGTGAGCTCATCACCATTGACACTGAACACGGAATACATATCCTCGTCCGCTACCCCATCGGTGAGCACATCAGTCATCATAAGATTTGACCCATCGATGCTGTAGCGACCTGTTATTGCCATATGACCATTTGTTGCTTCATCGAACAGATCGATAGATAACGTGTCATCCGATCTTAGGTTGACGATCTGGAGTCCACCGTCTTCGCGATAGATCCAAAAACCAACATGCTCAGGCTCCGCAGAGGTTTTGTCCTCAACGGCGTTATCATCTGCAACAACCGCTGCCTCGTTGGTCGCAACGTTGGCTGAAGATACATCATCAGATGTATCTGAGCATGCGACCAGTGACAGCGACATGCTCAAAAGCAAAAACACTCCAAAGAAAGTAATAAATCGTGAAATCCATTTCCTCTTTTCCATAATCAACGGCCTCCTTTGTCATAACAATAACCATCAGGTGTTATACTGCCTGCTTTTATACTAGCACCCCCGTGCTATGCTCATAATCTCATCACACGTTAAGTAGCAGGCTGTCGCGGTGCCAAATCAATGTGCCAACCCTTCTCAAATAATTAGAACAAAAAAACAGTACATCAGGAACGAACCACTATAATGAGAACGTCGAGCGACGATCGGTCTTGCATGTCGCGCTCGAGACTTGAATTAAGAACGCGCTCCTGGGAGGGAGCGTCACGAAAGGAGTTTCACATGAGTGAGAAGGGTCTGATGTCGAACACCTGGTGGCTGCTAGCGCTCCGTGGTATTTTGCTTATCTTTTTGGGAGCGGGTTTCTTCTTCCATCCCATCACGACTATGGCTGGTGCGGTATGGATCATCGGTATCTTTTGGTTCGTGGGAGGAATCTTCACCTTGCTGGGTCTGCTTTTCAACCGCGATATGCTGTGGGCGAAACTGATCAGCGGACTGCTTTCGGTCATCGTCGGCGCCTGGATCGCATTTCCCGGATCAGCCGCTCAAGCAGTCGGTAACGCCTTTGCGTTCAAGGGGGCTATCGCGCTGGTCTGGGCTCTCTTGGCGATATTTATCGGGATCTTGATGCTCATCGAGGGGATCTCGACCAAGAACTGGGCCGACTCACTCTTCGGGATCTTCCTGGTTCTGTTCGGTCTCTATCTGCTAGCCAATGGCACCGAGGTCATGGAAGTCATGCCGTTCATCGTCGGTATGTTTGCGACGATCGCTGGCTTGACTTCGCTGTTTCTTGCCTTCCGTGTCAGGGACATGGGCAAGAAGGTAGACGCTTTGGTCCGCTAGTTTGACCGATAAGTCACTTCTTATAATAGATGGCAACTCGTGGATGCACCGCGCGTTCCACGCGATCGATGCGCCGCTGACTGCTCCTGACGGACGTCCGACCAATGCATTGTTCGGCTTTTTCGCGATGTTCGGCAACGTCGTATCCCAGCTCAAGCCGAGCGGGGTCATCGTGGCGTTCGATCATGGCAAGCCCGATTTTCGCTATGAGGTGCTTGAGCAGTACAAGCTGCATCGCAAGCCGACCGATGAGAAACTCAAGGAACAGTTCCCGATCGTACGTGAACTTCTTGGTACTCTCAACGTCCCGGTGGTCAGACTTGAGCACTGGGAGGGAGATGATCTGCTCGGCACTCTGTCTCGGCAGGCCAATGAGCTGGGCATCCGCTCCTATCTGGCTACCAGCGACAAGGACGCCTATCAGCTGCTCAATGAGTTGACCTTTGCGGTCACCACAAAACCGGGGCAGAAGAGCGAACTGGTCATCACGACACCTCGTGATGTCGAGGCGCGCTATGGCATCCGCACCGATCAAGTGGTCGACTACTTGGGTCTGAAGGGTGATCCTTCGGATAACATCCCTGGAGTAATGGGGATCGGGGAGAAGACCGCAGCTAAACTCTTGCAGGAATACGGGACGATGGATGCAGCGATCGAGGCGGCAAAGACCGGAACGATCAAAGGCAGCATCGGCAAGAAACTTGTCGAGGGAGAAGAGGAGGCATATGCCTCACGTCAGGTCGCGACCATCGTCTGCGACGTACCCATCGAGCTCGATGTCGGCTCTGTCGAGTTCGGTCAGTTCGATCAGGACAAGGTGACCGCAGCATTCTCAACGTTGCGTGTACGCTCACCTCTGACCAAGCTGCTCACCTTGCAACGCAGCTATGCGCAAAGTAAGGATGTGCACACCTCAAAGGACATTGATCTCGAAGAAAGCCCATCGTCGACCGTCTCGCAGGTATCTCCATCATCTGTGCGGCAGGCGTCTGAGCATGATGTAGCCAGCGCGGTCGATGTGGATGCGTTGCTCAAGGATATCGAGTTCGATA
>WQXV01000133.1 GCA_009781565.1 Actinomycetes bacterium | reverse complement strand
GTTGGACAGGGAGAATCCGGTAATCAACACACCGATCAGTATCAAAGCGCCCAAGATCACACTGGCGATGACCGATCCGGTCAGACGATCGAATACCCACGCGATCGCTCCGCCGACATATCCTCCGTACCTGCGTACCTGCTCGGCATCAAGGTATTCTTGATCGGGAGTGGCCAGTGAGATCAGAGAGATGATGCCCAGTAGCGAGACGCCCAGGCCCAGACCGGTACGCCACTCACTTGAGAGGCGTGCGGGGAGAAAGAAAGTCAGACCCAAAAGTATGAGGAGGACCGGCAACACGTAGGCGCCGACCCCGAAAGCTATGAACAATCCCGTTGCGATCGCCTCGGTCACTACACCGGAGTTGGTCAAAAGCGTTGCTAACAAGAACACCACGCCAAGAACGATGATGATGACACCGACGATATCGGTCTTCCACTGCTCGGAGAGTTGATCGTCGACCGATTTTGAGACCGGCTCCGACTTTCCGCGCCGCGCACGTCCCTTGCTGGCCTGCTTCTTCTTTTTATCCTCTGCCACGCGTACGTACCTCTCGCTATCTATGTCGTCACGAACCATACCACGAGCAGGATCACTCCGAGCAGCGCGGTATAGGCAGCGAACCAATACAGTTTCGTCTTCTTGAGTGAGGAGATCATCCAGCTGATCGCCAGGTATCCACTGATACCTGCCACGACAAAACCCAGTAGGCTGATCGGCCAGGCTGGCAGAATCAGATCGCCACGCAACAGCTCGATGCCATCTTTGAGCGCTCCGAGCGCGATGATAGGTAAGCCGACCAGGAACGCAAAGCGCGTCGCTGCAGATTTGCTCAATCCGGCTAGCAGGCCTCCCGATATCGTCGCGCCACTTCGTGAGAGTCCCGGCACGACGGCAATACCTTGGAAGAGCCCGATCAGTCCCGCTTGCGGGATGCCCAAGGAATCAAGTTTGCCCTTCTGATGCGCGCGTGAGATCCACTCGGCGGCACACAGAACGACGGTGGTCATAAGGAAACCACATGCGATCCAGACCAGCGAGTCACTCATCGCCTCAAGGCGTGATTCCAGCAACAGCCCGAGCGGACCGGTGACCAGACACGCAACGATCAGCATGATGAAGAGCCTACGCGCCTCGGTCATATCCTTGTTGCCAGGCAACCAGCAGACCAGCAGATCGCGGATGTCATCCCAAAAATAGATAAGTGCCGCGATCAGGGTCGCGATGTGCAAAAAGAAGGTGAATGACACGCCTCCGGCGACATCTTTTCCAAAGATTAGATTCAAGATCGCCAAGTGCCCTGACGAGGAGACCGGCAAAAACTCGGTCAGTCCCTGCACCAATCCAACGATGATCGTTACCAGATACGGCATGTCGACACCCTGGTTCCCTAGACTTCGATGATGACCGGAATGACCATCGGACGCGTCTTGGTCTTCTCATAGATCAACTGACTGATCGACTCGCGCACCGCGCGGCGCACCGCATTGATCTGCGCGCCATCTTCGAGCGAGCGCTTCAGTGTGCGCATGGTGCGCTTGGTCAGATCCTCGGTGAAGGACTCATCATGGACCGAGACACCACGCGCGATGACCTGTACGTCACCGAGCACCGTGCGGCGTTTCATATTGACGGTCATGATCAGCGTCACCATACCGTCTTGGCTCAGATGCTGACGGTCGCGCAGGACCACATGGTCGGTGTCTCCCACATTGAGCCCATCGACATAGATCATGCCGTTGGGCACCGTACCGGTCACCATCGCACCCTCATCATCGAATTCGAGCACCTCGCCGTTATCCATCACGAAGATGTATTCGGGTGGGATGCCTACGTCGAGCGCGATCTGGCGATGCGCCATCAGGTGACGTGGCTCACCATGGACCGGCATGAAATACTCTGGTTGTACCAGATTGAGCATCAACTTGAGCTCTTCAGAGGCCGCATGTCCCGACACATGGACCAACGAGGATCCCTTATGATAGACGCGCGCATTGCGGCGGACCAACTGATTGATGACGTTGGTGACCGCCCGCTCGTTTCCCGGTACCGGGGTCGCCGAAAGAATGACGGTATCACCCGGATCGATCCGGATCGTCTTATGCTCGCCTGCTGCGATACGCGAGAGTGCGCTGAGCGGCTCACCTTGGGATCCCGTGCACATCACCACGATCTTGTCAGATGGCAGTTTCTTGATCTCATAGGCATCGATGTAGTCGCGGTCCTCGATCTCGAGGTAGCCCAACTCACGCGCGATCGCGGTGTTCTGGAGCATCGAGCGTCCGGTCACTACGATCTTTCGCCCGGCGTTCTTCGCCGCATCGGCTATCTGTTGCAGGCGATGGATGTGGCTGGCGAACGAGGCGACGATGACCTTGCCTTCGGCTTGGTCGATGATGTTTTGGAGTTCTTTACCGACCTCGGACTCCGATCGGGTGACTCCGGGCATCTCTGCTCCCGTCGAATCCGAGAGGAGCAGCATCACGCCGGCTTTGGACAGGCGCGCGATCTCGCCATAGTCGGAGACCTGCCCATCGACCGGGGTCTGGTCGAACTTGAAATCGCCGGTGTGCAAGATATTGCCGACCGGTGTGCGGATGAAGACCGCACACGCGTCAGGTATCGAATGGTTCAGGTGGATGAAGTCCAGACCGAACACACCCTTCTTGATGTGCTGACCGGGGACCGCCTCCTGCATCGGATAGTTGTCCATCTTGAACTCGGAGAGCTTGCCCCGGATAAGACCCAGGGTCAGCCGCGTCGCGATGATGGGTGGGTCGACCTCGAGGTCACGGATAAGATACGGGAGCGTCCCGGTATGGTCCTCATGTCCGTGGGTGATCACGATCGCCTTGAGTTTATGCTGGTTCTCGATCACATAGGTGTAGTCAGGCAAGATCAGATCGACGCCAAGATGATCGTCGTCGGGAAACATAAGACCGGCATCGACCATGATCATGTCGTCGCCATACTCGATGAGCGTCATGTTCTTACCGATGACGTCGAGCCCGCCTAAAGGTATGACCTTCAGGGTCGGTTTGGACGGTTGGGTAGGTTTGTTCGGTTTTGGCTTCTCGTTTTGTTGTTGCTGCGGTCTAGTACTGCGATTCTTACTATGTGCCATGTTTCTTCTTTCTATAGGTTCATTCGTTTCTCAGTGGTATTCGTCTCACGCAAGAGGAGTATCTTTGACGCTTCCCTCTATCAGGCGACCTCCAACTTATCGATGTTGGTAAAGGTCTCATCCATGATCTCTTTGAGGTGCTCGGTCTGCTCATCGGTGGCCTCGATCAGGGGCAGACGTAGTCCCGATCCATCGAATCC
>WQXV01000132.1 GCA_009781565.1 Actinomycetes bacterium | reverse complement strand
TCGATATGATATTCAACTTCCCCTCACAGACCCTCGAGATACTCGAGCGCGACCTCGAGCTGGTCAAACAGACCGGCTGCAACCAGACGACATTCTATCCGCTGATGGCCTCACCGCTGCGACGCAAGCAACTGGAGCAGGCTATCGGGCGCATCGATTACGGGCGTGAATATGAGATGTATCAATTGATTTGCGATCGGCTCGCCGAATCATTCGTACCCTCCAGTGCGTGGACCTTCAGCGCCGACCCTGACATGATCATCGACGAGTATGTGGTCGACTATCCCGAATACGTCGGCATCGGCAGTGGCGCGATGTCGTATCTGAAGGGATGCAACTACGTCAACACCTTCAGCTTGCGCCAATACCACCAGCGTATCGCCGCAGACAAGATGAGCACCATCAAACATGGTGACCAGCAGGGCAGGCTCGCTGCGATGCGCTACACGTTCGCCTCGCAGCTCTTCGGCCTGCGTCTGGATAAGAAAGACTTCATAGAACGCTACGGAGTGCCGGTCGAGCGAGCCCTTCCGTTGGAGATGGATTATATGCGTCTGATCGGAGCATTCGATATCGATGACGAGAGTGAGCTGACGCTGACCGATAAAGGGCGCTATCTGATGGTGGCGATGATGCGCGAGACGCTGGGTGCCTCAAACGACTATCGTGACCGGGCACGCGCCTCGCTGGAACGTGACGAGTATCAAGAGCTGCTGGTCAAAGATGCGGATGATACCATCGATGGATAGGCGCATCCTGATCATCGGGGCGGGAAACACCGTGATGGCAGACGAGGGGATAGGCCCTCGCTGTCTTGAAGCACTACAGGAGTGGTTCGATTTTGCCGACAATATCGAGCTTGCCGATGTAGGCACGATGGGGATCTCGCTCCTCGATGCGTTGCGCGCGTATTCCGATCTGATCGTGCTCGATGCCGCCATCGAGACCGGGCATCCGGCAGGAACCGTGATCCTCTACGGGCCCGAGGATCTAGCCCAGCACCAGGTCCTGCACAGTGCGCACGACATGCGCTTCGTCGATGTGCTCAAATCGGCGAAGCTGATGGGGATCGAACTCGATTCGGTGGCGATCGTTGCCGTCCAGATCAAAGACATGACCCAGTGGGTGATGGATCTGAGTCCCGATGTCGAAGCAGCGATACCGATTGCCTGTGCCTGCGCCATGCAGTTGCTCGATGCGATCGGCGGAACGTACACGCCGAAACCAGATGCGGGAATCCCGCCCGACTTCTACGATGCGTTGAAGAATTATACGACCAGCATCGAATAGCCACAAACGCGGCCTACCACGCGGGGTACGTTCCATGCTCGGACATACTCGCCGCAAAACTCGAATATATATGTTTGATTAAGCGCGGCTGCGTAACTGCGCGTGTTCACATACCCCGCATGCTCTCCGCGTTTGTTATGGCGCCCTCGGCAGGAATCGAACCTGCGACACCTGGCTCCGGAAACCAGTGCTCTATCCCCTGAGCTACGAGGGCGCTTGGAACGCACTTGACCTTGTCTGAGTGCGTCGGGCTGCGCAACGATCGCTCAGTCGCGTACCTGAGTACGCTCCTCTCGCAATCGGCTTGCCCTCCTGCTCAGGCAAGGTCGAGAGCGCCCCAAGTAAAGCAAAGCGCTCAACGTCCAATAGAAAAGGCTACCATACGGTAGCCTGTTCTGTTCGATTTAGGTGATGATCTAGAGGCTGAGTGCTCCGGTGGGGCATGCATCGACGCAGATACCGCACTCGGTGCAATCCTCGGGGCGAGCCATGATCGCGGTGTCTCCGCAGTCAAAGCAACCGTTGGGACAATCATCGATACAAATGCCACACGCAGTGCAATCATCAGCATTTACTGTTGTTGCCATATTCGCACTTCCTTTCTCATGTTGGCTTACAAGCACCAGAATCATAGCATATCTTTTCTTGCTGGTACCTGTTTTTTCAAGTGTGAATAAATTATGACGTCCAGATAACGAGGTCGTGAACAAATGGAAATGCCTTTACGCAGCCCATACAATGGAAAGGTAAGAAAACCGAAGAAGACAGGTCAGGTGTTGTAAACGTGGTCTTGAACCGTAGCACACACATCCTATATCTCCGTGCAGGTGCGCTATTGATCGCATCTCTGTTCCTTTGTGGCACTATGCTCGGCGCGCTCGCACCGATCCAAGTCGCCTATGGAACTGATGCGCAGGAAAAGCTCACCGAAGCAGCTGAAGCAGGGAAGAAAGCTGCTGAAGGCCAAAAACAGGTCGATGCGTTGCGTGATGAGATCAAAGGGCTTGACGAACAAGCCAGCCAGTACATAAAAGAGGCGGCAGCCCTCCAACCACAGATCGACACCGCATCGGAGAAGACCGAGCAGCTCACCCTGGAGCTGCGTGCTCTCGAGGAGGAGGCCGAGGTTCTGCGCAGCAAGATCGCAGCGACCGCCGCTGAATACGCAAAGCAGCAGGAGCTGGTCAGCGCTCGTATGAGCGAGACTTATAAGCAGGGAGACTTCTTCTTCATAGAACTGCTCCTGTCGGCGACCAACATCAAAGACCTTATCACGCGCTATGAATACGTCCAGCGCACGATCGAGGCCAACGCCTTGTATGCGCGCGACCTGGAGACCTCACGTCGTGAGCTCGAGGTCGACAAAACACAACTCGATACCGTGGTCGCAGAGGCTGCAGTCGTGCAAAAGGAAGCGGCAGATGCCGAAGGTAACCTGCGCACGATGAAAGCCACGCGTGAGGAAGCCGCCGCCAATGCCGAGCAGATCCAAGACCAAAAAGCCGCGCTTATGAGTGACACCCAGGCTAATGTCGATGCGTTGCGCGCCTTACAGGCTGATCTGTACAAACAGGCTATGGCCGATCTCGGCTCGCTGAGCAATATCGTCGAGTGGGGTAGTGGCGAGTTCTCAGGCATGATGGTCTGGCCGGTCGAGGCACCCTACAACATGAGCTGTCCGTTCGGTGCACACGACTGTGGATACCATGGTTCGGGACACGAAGGGCAAGATATCGGAACCGGGTCTGGCACCAATACGATCTTTGCCGCAGCCGCTGGCCAAATAGTCCAAGCCGGTTGGAACGGCGGATACGGTAACTTCATCTCGATCGACCACGGCAATGGGGTCGTGACCCAGTATGGTCACCTTAGCTTCATCGCGGTCAGTGTCGGTCAGGTGGTGGCAGCCGGTCAGCCGATCGGTAATGCGGGCTCGACGGGTTACTCATTCGGTAACCACCTGCATTTCAATGTGGTCGTCAACGGGTCCTACGTCAACCCGATGAATTTCTTCTAGTCGGTCAAAAACGCAAATATGATATAGT
>WQXV01000131.1 GCA_009781565.1 Actinomycetes bacterium | reverse complement strand
TGGAAGGTACTGGAAGCGCTGAAGTGGTGCACCGACTATCTCGAGGCACACGATGATCCCAATCCACGACTGAGCGCGCAGTGGTTGCTCTCAGGTGTTACAGGTTTGAGCAGGGTCGAGGTCTATGCCTATCACGACCGGTTGCTCGACTCGACCGAGCGCGCGCAATTGCGCGAGTGGCTCAAGCGTCGTGCAGATGGTGAGCCACTCCAATACATCCTGGGCGAGGCATCCTTTCGCGACCTGGTGCTCACCGTGACACCGGCGGTGCTCATCCCGCGCCCCGAGACCGAAGGACTGGTCCAGCTTGTTATCAACTACTTAAAGGGCAAGGGGCTGGGGAGCAATTTCTCCGACACCGCTGAGGAAATAGAACGAGATCCGCTTGCGCAGCAAGCTAGCTCGTTCGTAAGTGGAGCCGAGACTACAGGCTCGGTGGAACGGATTGACGTAGGTAAGGAAAATTCGCTCTCCAGCCGCTTGCCTATGGTACTCGATATCGGTACGGGCTCCGGTGCCATCGTTTTGTCGCTGGCGCAGGAGTGCCCCGACCTCAACCTCACGGCGACCGACATCTCGCCCGAAGCGCTTGAGGTAGCACGGCAAAACGCCCAGCGACTCGGATTGGATGAGCGCATCGATTTTATCGAGAGCGACTGGTATGCCGCTTTGGATGATCGGACCTTCGACCTGATCGTGAGCAACCCACCCTACATCCCGACCTCAGCGATGGCCACACTCGAGAAACAGGTGCGTGAATATGAGCCTCCAGGCTCGCTCGACGGAGGTGAGGACGGCTTGGATATCTATCGTCGGATCTTGGAGGGATCGGTCGAGCACTTGGCGGAAAATGGTGCTCTTTTTGTGGAACTTGACGAAGGCAACACCACACAAGCATGTGATTTAGCGGTACAGTTAGAGAGGTACTCACAGGTGGTCATCGAACCCGATCTGAATGGACGAGACCGCTATGTAATCGTCGGTAGTTCACGAGACTAGGAGGTCCCCATCATGAACAAGTTCATTCCTGTTGATTCACAGGAACCTTCCGCAGAAGTAATAAACCATACGGCGTCTCGACTTATGCAGGGCGCCGTTATTGTATTTCCAACCGAGACGGTCTATGGGCTCGGTGCACTCGTCGACAAGGACATGGCGCAAGGCGCGCATGAGCTTTTCGACATCAAGAAACGTCCGACCGGCATTCCGGTCCCCGTCCTTGTTCCTCATGAGGACGCGCTCGATACCTATGGGGTCGAGGTGCCGGCATACGCCCATAAACTTGCCGAGGAGTTCTGGCCAGGACCGTTGACGATCGTGGTCAAGGCGTCTGAGCTGATCCCGCGTGAGTTCACCAATGAGGAAGATGGAAGTGTCGGTCTGCGTTTGCCAGACAATGTCGTGGCACAACAGTTGATGCTTGCCACGGGACGCCCGCTCTATGCGACCAGCGCCAACACACACGGTAACCCACCACCGATCTCGGTCGACCAATTGGAACCGGCGATCAGCGATGCCGCATCAGTGGTCCTCGATGGAGGTCCGACCAATGTACGCGTCTCATCTACCGTCGTGCGTTGCCTGGGCGACGAGCCTGAGGTGATCCGTGAGGGACCTATCACACGCGATGCTATTATGGAGGCGATCAAGTAGTATGCGTATAGCACTGGGAGCCGACCATGCCGGTTGGGCTCAAAAAGACCAGTTGGTCGCCTATTTGGTAAAAAAGGACTATGAAGTGGTCGATGTAGGACCATACCGTGATGAAGAATCAGTCGACTATCCCGATTATGCACTCAAAGCATGTGATGCCGTGCTGACCGGACAGGTCGACTGCGCGATTCTGGTCTGTGGGACCGGTATCGGCATGGCGATGACCGCGAACAAGCTACCGCGTATCCGAGCGGCCAATGTCGTGCTCCCGCAATTCGGAGCACTGTGCCGAGAGCACAACGATGCCAACGTCTTGGCTCTCTCAGGCAGATTCATCGACTTTGAGACCAATCGACAGATAGTGGACGAATTCCTTGGTGCGAGTTTTAAAGGGGATCGCCACCAAGCGCGTCTCGACAAGATCGCAGAATTGGAGTAGTGAAGATGGCTCTGGAGCATTTAAGGAAGCAAGACCCCGAGATAGCCGATGCGCTCGCCCATGAGCTTGCTCGACAACGGGGGACCATCGAGCTGATCGCCAGCGAGAATTTCACCTCGCGCGCGGTGCTGGAGGCTACCGGTAGCATATTGACCAACAAATATGCTGAGGGTCTTCCGCACAAGCGCTATTACGGCGGTTGCGAGTATGTCGATGTCGCCGAAGACATCGCCCGTGATCGTGCTTGCAAGCTCTTCGGAGCCGATCATGCCAACGTGCAGCCACATGCTGGTGCTCCTGCTAATCTGGCGGTCTATTTCGCAGCACTTGAGCGTGGCGACAAAGTCTTGGGAATGAGCTTGGCACACGGTGGGCATCTGACCCATGGCTCTCCGGTCAACTTCTCGGGAAAGTGGTATGACATCATCAGCTACGGGCTCGATCCCGACACCGAGATGATCGATTACGACGAGGTCGAGCGTATCGCGCTGGCCGAGAAGCCCAAGATGATCATCGCTGGTGCCAGCGCCTATCCACGCATAATCGATTTCGAACGGTTCGCACAGATCGCCCAGGCGATCGATGCCGTCTTCATGGTCGACATGGCCCATATTGCCGGACTGGTCGCCACCGGCGCACATCCCAGCCCGGTACCGCATGCCGACTATGTGACCTCGACCAGCCACAAGACGCTTCGCGGCCCGCGCAGTGGATTCGTCTTATTCAAGGAAGAGCACGCGGTCGCGCTGGACAAAGCGGTCTTTCCCGGCCTGCAAGGTGGTCCTCTCGAGCATGTGATCGCGGCCAAAGCGGTCGCCTTTGCAGAAGCCAGCACCCCACAGTTCAAGGAGTATATCGACCATGTGGTGGAAAACGCCCGGGTTATGGGCGAGGCGATGGCTGCAGGTGGCCTGCGCCTGATCAGTGGAGGTACCGACAACCATCTGTTGCTGGTCGATCTGCGACCCGCCAAGATCACCGGCAAGGATGCTGAAAAACTGCTCGAGGATGTCGGCATGACCTGCAACAAGAATGCGATACCCAACGATCCGGAAAGTCCGTTCGTGACCAGTGGTATCCGGGTCGGGTCACCGGCGATGACCACACGTGGTTTCGGCGAGGCCGAGGCACGTCAGGTAGGTACGATGCTTGCCGAGGCGCTCTTCGAGCGAGACGACCCGAAAAAGCTTGCAGCTATCCGCGAGCAGGTCGATGATCTTCTCAAGCGTTTTCCGCTCTATCCCGATCTGAACTATGTGGGTGATTAGATGAGT
>WQXV01000130.1 GCA_009781565.1 Actinomycetes bacterium | reverse complement strand
GCGCGAGCAGCCGCAAGCGCAGCCCCGCTGCTGATACCGACGAGCAACCCTTCGCACTTAGCAAGCGCGCGTGCCTCCTTATAGGCATCCGCATCGGTGATGGTGATGATCTCATCGATGATCGAGTTGTCCAGCAACGGAGGCACAAATCCTGCACCGATGCCTTGGATCTTGTGAGGACCGGCCTCTCCACCACTCAGTATGGGAGAGGAGGCAGGCTCGACCGCAATGATCTGGATGGCAGGATTCTGCTCACGCAGGTAGCGTCCGGTACCGGTGATGGTACCCGCGCTTCCCACACCGGCAACAAAGATATCGACCGTACCGTCGGTATCACGCCAGATCTCAGGTCCGGTCGTCTCATAGTGGGCACGTGGGTTTGCCGGATTAGTGAACTGATCGGGTTTCCAGGCGTCGTCAAGGGTAGCGACCAGCTCGTCAGCACGCTCGATCGATCCGGTGATGCCCTCTGCTCCAGGAGTCAACTCCAGCTGCGCACCCAAGGCGGCAAGCAGCTGTCGACGCTCGACGCTCATCGTCTCAGGCATGCACAAGATGATGCGATAGCCACGGTCTGCCGCGATGCTCGCCAGTGCGATACCGGTGTTTCCGCTGGTCGGCTCGATGATCACACTCTCAGGTCCTAAGATCCCGCGCGTCTCGGCATCATCGATCATGAACAACGCCGCGCGATCCTTGACGCTTCCGGTGGGATTGGCATATTCGAGTTTACCGAAGATGCGCGGTGCAAGATCGGCTCCCCACTTGCTCAGGTGGAGCAGCGGGGTGTTGCCGGTACGTTGCCAGAGATGCTCGAGTATCTTCATAGTCCTATCCGATGTGAGTGGTTGCTCATTCAGGAGTGTAAATCAGTGCTCGTCGAAACGTTTAGCGCGATCAGTTCGATCTAGCCGACCTTTGCCAGCGCTTGATCGAGATCGGCGATCAGATCATCGACATCCTCGATACCCACGCTCAAGCGGACCAGGGTGGGAGTCACACCTGCCGAGACGAGCTGCTCATCGCTCAGTTGCCGATGGGTCGCGCTTGCCGGATGCAGAGCACAGCTGCGCGCGTCAGCGACATGGGTCGCGACCGAGATGACCTTGAGCGCGTCCAAGAACTTGACTGCGTCTTCGCGAGAGCCCTCCAGATCGAATGAGATGACCCCACAGCCACCCGCAACGTCCAGGTATTTCTTGGCAAGCTTGTGATAGGGGTCGCTGGTCAGTCCGGGATAGCGCACGATCTTGATATCGTCTCGCTTCTCAAGCCACTCAGCGATCGTCTGGGCGTTGGCCACATGCTTTGCCATACGCAGTGGCAGCGACTCGATGTTGACCCCGAGCAAAAACGAGTTGTGAGGCGACGGGATCGATCCCAGATCACGCATGAGCTGCGCCACGATCTTGGTGATGTAGGCGGCTTTACCGAACTGCTCGGCATAGATCACGCCATGATAGGAATCATCAGGCGTCGTCAGTCCCGGAAACTTGTCGGCATGTGCGGTCCAATCGAAGTTGCCGCTGTCGACGATCGCGCCACCCACGACCGAGCCATGCCCGTCGAGATATTTGGTGGTGCTGTGCACGACGATATCGGCACCGTGCTCGAAGGGACGACAGTTGATCGGGGTCGGAAAGGTGTTGTCGACGATAAGCGGAACTCCCGCCTCGTGGGCAAGGGTCGCGAACTTCTCGATATCGAGCACGTTCAGTGACGGATTCGACAACGTCTCGGCAAAGACGCACTTGGTGTTGGGCTGGATCGCCTTCTTGAGCTCGGCAAGCGGTGCATCAGGATCGACGAATGAGACCTCGATGCCCATCTTGGGAAGCGTGATCGCGAATAGGTTGTAGGTACCGCCGTAAAGCGCCGCTGAGGTCAGCAGATGGTCTCCGGCTTGGCAGATATTGAAGATCGAGAAGAAGCTGGCAGCTTGGCCTGAAGAGGTCAGAACACCGGCCGCGCCACCCTCAAGTGCGGCGATGCGCGCAGCGACCGCATCGTTGGTCGGATTGGCCAGCCGCGTATAGAAATAGCCCGGCTCGCTCAGGTCGAAGAGCTTGGCCATGTGCTCGGATGAGTCGTAGTACCAGGTCGTTGACTGGTATATAGGGATCTGACGGGGGTCCCCGTCACCGGGGTCCCATCCTGCGTGGATGCATTCAGTATCGATATTCATGACGACTCCTTCGCACTGATTCGTGTTTATCTATTCTACTTCAAGAGTGATAAAGCAGGAAAATTGTCCTATTTCGTCTCTCTTCCCTCAACGATGATACGTCCTTCGACCTGGGCATCGATGTTGTTATCCTCGCTCAGATCCTCGATCAGCACATCGTGGATCGAAGTGGTGATCACACGTGGCTTGGCGTTCTCTAACACCTCGTCGATGGGAAAGCCGAAGCAATCAGCAAAGTTGGCGAAGTGGAAGTCTTGCAAACCCAGCGTGTAGAGCGCATCGTCTGCTATCGCCTTGCCCTCAAGCTCCAGCGTCTTGAACTCCTTTTTCGCAAGGTCATAGACGATCTTCATGCCGTGTGAGAACTGATAGAACTCGGTGTGATCGCTATTGAAGGTCTCATCACGGAAGACATGGGTAAGCATCTTTTTGAGCTGCGCTCCGGTCACGCTGACCTGTTTGATCTTGTCATCATAGGGGAACAGCTCTCGGAACTCATGAAGGGTCAGTATCGTGGGGACTGAGGTCTTGCGTATCGAGCCTGAGCCGATCATGATCAGATCGACGCCCAGATTGTCTTTGAGCACATCACTTACCAGATTGCCCAGCTCGGTCTCCTGATAGCGGTCGGGATGGGTCAGCTCGTGGGTGAAATGGCAGAGCACCCGCTCATACTTCTCATCGGTCTCCTGTTTGAAGCGTGTGATCGTCTCCTCCATGGTAAGGTCACGCGGGCAGTTCTCGGCATTGATCGGTATGAGCTGCCAGTCATAGCTGTGCGTCGAGTTGGTGTCGGTGTTGATGACCAGGTCGAGTCGACCGATCTGTTTGGTGCCGACCCCTGCTTGGACCACCAGGATATCGTTGACGAGCGCAGGCTCATCCAGGATCGTGTGAGTGTGCCCCCCGATGATCAGATCGACACCCCAACGCGGGTCGAGCAACTCAGCCAGGCGCTTATCCTCCTCAAAGCCGATATGGGTGAGCAGTACGGTGTAGTCCACATCGATTTTGCGGTGCGCATTACAGATGCGACCGACTTCACGCGCGGCTTCCTCGATGTCGACGAAACTGCCCAGCACATCGCTCTTGATGCCCAGCAAGATATCTTCAGTGGTCACCCCAATGAACATGATGCGCATACCGTCGATCTTGATCTCTTTGTGGGACTTGAACAGACGTGTGTAGGG
>WQXV01000129.1 GCA_009781565.1 Actinomycetes bacterium | reverse complement strand
CATCGAAAGCATGATAGGGGTTTTTCTGGTCAAATCCACTCATTGGAGCAATCTCAGGAATGACCTGAGCGATGATGTCTCCAAACTCGATGAGTACCTCGCCAATCGCATCTCCGCGAAAGATACCGTCGAGTTCATCGCGCACGCGCTCGACCGCGATCGCATCGAGGAGAGTCTTATACTCATCGAGGGCTTGACGCGTTACTGGTTCGAGCGAGAATCCCAGCTGTGACGCAAAACGCACCGCGCGCAGGATGCGTAAGGCATCTTCGTTGAAGCGCTGAGCGGGATCCCCGACTGCCTTGATGATCCTGTTGGCAATGTCTGCTCGTCCCTGGTAGGGGTCGCAAAAACCGCGCGTCGGATGATAGGCGATCGCATTGATGGTGAAGTCGCGTCGCGCGAGGTCTTCCTCGATCGAGGTGACGAATTCAACGGAATCAGGCCTTCGTCTGTCGGAATAGCTCCCATCGATGCGGTACGTAGTGACCTCGAAGAGCATCGCGTCGACCTTGACGGTGATGGTCCCATGCTGCGTTCCAGTCTCAAAGGTCTGATAGCCTGCTTCTTCGAAAGCACTTCGCGCTTGCTCCCAGCGAGCCGTCGATGCGATATCGATGTCTTTGATAGGTCGATCCATCAAGGTGTCTCGCACAAAGCCACCGACGCACCACGCCTCGAACCCTGCCTCTTCAAGGACAGCGAGGGCGCGCAGTGCTTGGTCCGGTAGGACGAGCGACACACGATCCACCGCAGACATCTCCTTATCGTTTTCGTTCGTTTTGGTCTCTATTCTGATTCATCGCCATTACTAAAACCTCTTACTCATTAGTATAGCCAACCCGTGAGGGCTTACGAGTGTGTCGACTTAACCTTGGCGATTGCCCTATACTATAAAATGTGCAGTTCTATGGCATGTTGTTTGTGTGGACGGATACACTTTGTGTGTGAGGTTTACGAAGGGAGATGCAATGGTAACGAAGAGTAGATTCATGATCGCTTGGGTATTGGTCTTACTGCTAGCGTTCAGCTCGGTACCGCTGATCATCGCAGCGGTCGAGCCTGCAACGGCTGAAACCGATCCTGCGATCGAGGCGATCTCTGCCGAGCTCGACGATGATACCAAGCTTCAATTAGAAGCTGAGGAAGCAGCGAAAGAAGATCTTGCTGACAATCCAGAGGCGGTCGAAGAGGTCGAGAAGCTCGAGAAAGAGACGCGCTCGAAAGATACCGATGATAAGAAGAAGGATGTTGACAAGACCGACAAGGATACCAAGAAGAAGGACTTTGACTGGTGGTGGCTCTTACTGCTTCCATTGGCAGCCCTGCTCGCTTGGCTCCTCCTTCGTAAGAAACCAGAGGTCGTCGAAGAGGTTGTCGTGACCGAGGAGGAAGTGGTCGTACCGGTCGTCGAAGAAGACGTCATCGAAGAGGACAAGGTCGTCTATGACTCAGATGACGCGGTCGTCGATGATGGATTCAAAGAGGTGTAGCAACGTGCGGTAATACCACGAATCATTGCTGAGAAACATGAGGGCCCTCGCTGGACAGAACCATCGGGGGCCTTTCTTCTGTCTTCGCTTCATCGGTGGTTTTGATGGGTGCGGCAAAGCTGGTCGATTCAAGCAGCAGGGATTGAGGTGACCTCCCACCTCCCTCAAATGATTGTTGTATCATAGACAGTCATGAGGAAATCATTGGTGACTATCGCGATCTTTGTCGTGACAGCGATTCTTTTGGTGGCGCTGTTCTTTTTTGCGGTCAATCAGGGAAGCATCCACGTCACCTTCACTGAACTATTGCGCGGGCTTTTCGTCGAATATAACCCTTCGGTCGCAGCCATCTACGATCTGCGTTTTCCCCGAATCTTGATTGCGCTTTTCGGAGGTGCGGCACTCGCGGTTGCGGGCGCTCTCTTCCAAGCAGTACTGCGCAATCCGGTGGCTGATCCCTCGATCATCGGTATCTCAAGCGGAGCCGCTCTGGCCTCCGCACTGGTTATCGGCCTGTTCCCGATGCTCTATTTCTCCTCTCCGATCTTTGCGATCCTTGGAGGCCTGATCACCTTCGCCATCGTTTATGCTCTCTCATTTCGTGGAGGGCTTGCACCCATGCGCGTCATCTTGGTCGGTATCGCGGTCAATGCGGTACTGGTCGGGCTCGGCGAAGGAATCGGGGTCTTGATGTCGGGTGGAGCCGCCACGGGAGGTTCGATGAGTTTCTCAGGTAGTCTTGCCATGAAGACCTGGAACGATGTGCGACTGCTCGCGTACTATGTGACCCCCGCCTTGCTCATCGCCGGCTTCATGTCAGCTCGTTGTAATCTGCTCGGGCTCGAGGATGATACGGTGCGCTCGTTGGGTGTCAATGTCACGGCTCTGCGTGTCATCATCTCGCTCATTGCAGTGACTTTGGTCTCACTGGCCAGTGCGGTCATGGGAGTCATCGCTTTTCTGGGACTGATCGTGCCCCATGTGGCTCGGTTGCTGGTGGGTAGCGACAACCGCATACTGTTACCCTACTGTGCGCTTGCCGGCGCTTTTCTGATGCTGCTTGCCGATACCGCGGGGCGCCTGATCGCCTACCCCTATGAGATCAACGCAGGTATCTTGATGGCGATCGTCGGTGGTCCTTTGTTCATCATGCTGTTGCGCGGAAAGAACACGTACTATGGTTGATCCTTCTGTGACGCAGTCGCCGAATGTCTACGAGGTGCGCGACCTCACCTTCTCGTATGCAGACACACCGGTCTTTGACGGCATTTCCTTCGATATCGCTCGGGGCAAGATCACTGCGCTGATGGGAGCGAATGGCTCGGGCAAATCGACCCTTTTCAAACTCTTGACCAAGAACCTCAAACCCCAAGGCAACTCTCATATCATGCTCGATGGTCGTGAGCTTTCGACCTATCGACTCAGTGAGCTTGCACGCAAGGTCGCAGTGGTCTGGCAACACAACACGGCACCCTATGACATCACGGTTCGCCAGCTCGTCGCTTTCGGACGTGTGCCTCATAAGCAGCATTTTCAAGCTTTGAGTGCAAAAGATGAGGCGGCGATCGAAGAGGCTATCGACTTTTGTGACTTACATGAGGTAGCCGATCGACGGGTAAGAGAGCTGTCCGGTGGTCAGCAACAGCGTGTCTGGATCGCGCTGGGCCTCGCTCAGCAGACGCCGGTCATGTTCCTCGACGAGCCGACGACCTTTCTCGATGTGCGCTATCAGGTGATGATCCTTCGTTTGATCCGCCGGCTCAATCAGGAGTTGGGGCTCACGGTCGTTCTCATCTTGCACGATATCAATCAATCGTTCGAGCTATGCGATCAGCTGATCGCCCTGCGTCCCGATGGCTCCTTACTTCAAGGCAGTCCCGAGGTGCTCGCGAGCGAAGAGTTCTTGCAAGAGATCTATGAGACCGAACT
>WQXV01000128.1 GCA_009781565.1 Actinomycetes bacterium | reverse complement strand
GTTTCCATACTCTCTCCTATTACACGTTCATATTCACTTCTTGCTTTACACGGGGCAAAAAAGTGACCTGAACATGGTATCACACATACCAAACGGAGTGAAAAAGGGCCCCGATTTTCATATTACGCTGCGTTGTTCTGTTTTTTGTCGCGCTCGCGCATCGATGCGATGAGCAGAAGCAAGATCAGCGGCAAGAGGATGAGCGTGACACGAAACAGAACCGGAACACCTACCCACCACCGCGCGATATGCTCGTAGGTGATCTGTTTGCTTGGCTCGCTCCCTTCTCCATCCCCAAAAGTATCCTCGAAGGTATCTGGGCCGATCCGTGCGACCAAGACATCACGTCCATAAGTCGATTGCGATGAGCAGGTCGTGAGTAGGACGAGCCGATCGTCAGGCTCAAAATCGATATCTCGTGAGTGGAGTGTCACGCTCTTAAGCGCATCGAGATACTCGTGCGCGGTCATCCCTCGCATCGTGGGGTCCGAAAAGACCAGCTCGTCATAGGCATCGGTATGAAGGAACGCGATGAATTCGAGACCGTGTTCACTACCCTCGTAGTACAGCATGCCGCTTCGGTGCTCCTCGAAATAGCGCTTCTCGATAAACAAGCCGATCTCTCCGAACATCTTGTTGTGATCCATGTGATGACCATAGAGCACCGAGACAACATCGGAGAAGTCACGAGCGTTGCGATAGTCGAGAAAGATCGCACCCGACAACGAATATTGGCCGAAGGCATCGGTATTGAGATATGTCAGATTGTCGCGTCCTTGCACGATGGGATAGTCGATGTGGGTGCCATATACCTTCACCCATGCGATCACCTCATCGTTGAGTATGCCTAACTGATCGAATGTGGCACCTTCATCACGCTCGCTGGGACGAAAGGGTGCGTAGCGTGTGCTGTCTGCAGCTTCGAAGACCTGACGAGAGTCCCATAGAGCGTAGCAGCCGAGGCTGAAGGCCAGCAGGATAAGTATGACAATCACGAAATCTACCAGACTGTTCATAATATGGAACAGTGCCCCGTGCTCAGTCACAGATCTTGCTGGAGTATGTCGGCTCACTACGCTCATGGATACTCTGCCTATATGAGGAACGTGCAAGGATGCATCCACGCTCCGCTAGGCACACTATTCATAAAGCACCTGTGCCGCATCACATTCACTGTTGCGACGTGCTTTGTAAACAAGTCCTATGGTCGCGGCGACCAGTGCGATCGCGATCATGCCGATGAAAGGCAGATCATCGATGTTGAGCCCGGTCGGCGTGACGGTATCGCGCTCGTTGGTGTAATCCGCGCTGTTGGCAGCCTCGCCCACATACTGGTCACCGGTCGCCAGTGATGCGCCCATCGAGCCACTGACCGCCGGTTGCGCAACACCGTTGGTGACGATGATGAAGCTCGGGATATAGGCTGCGGTCCCTGCCTCGTTGACCGCATAACGGGTGCCGACCGGTGTGTTGATGAAGGCAAGCTTCTGCCCATCTTTCAAGCTGAATGAAAGCGACGAGCCCGCAGTCACGCTCAGATACGGCTGACCTTGATCATCGTTTCCTGCAATGGCGCCATTGGCAGCTGAGGTCACAATGTGCCCGTTCTCGATAACATAGGCGCGATATGCGGTATCGGGCGCGATCAGCGCGGGAACACTCAAGTCAAGTGTGAAATCGAAGTAGACCTGTGAACTTGCATAGGTACCTGAGACCTTCTTCGAGATCGACAGGGTCGAACCATTGAGGGGATCGGGGTTCTCGGGATCGCTGCCGTTCGTCTTCACATAGGTGTTGGTAAAGATCATCTGGCTATAGGTATAGTCCTCTCCGTTACCGCCTGGGGTGGGATCGACTTTTCCGCCACCGGTCTGACCAGCATTATCTGCACGATCGATACGTGAGCCGATTGCGTAGATGTAGGTCCCGGTCGCAGGAGCTTCGCTGTCTTTGACATACACCGTGAGCGTATAGATCGCATCTGAATAGGTCACGGTCTCATGCGCTGGGTCGTGGGGATAGGTGTTTGCGACCTCGGTGATCTGGTACTCGTAGACACCGGCATAAGGGAAGTCCACTCCAGCGAAGATGTCATTTGACTCGACCACATAGGTCACGATCCCGTCCTCAGTCGTTTGCAGTTTGGCATCGCTGAGCTTGACGATCACATTATCGATCTGTGGCGTGTTGCTCGCGGTGGCTTTCACGCCATCCACTTCGACCAGCGAAACGGCAAACTCATATTCAGCCGCAGGTAAAGCCGTTCCCATAGGGGTGAGCATGATCTTGCTGATTGCGGCACGAGCCGGATCGGACGGGGTCCCCAGCAGCGCTCCGTTATCGTCGAGCCCTGGTCCGGCACCGAATGCAGCAGCCACACCGCTCACGCACAATACCAGCGCAAGCATGAGGCTGCAGATTGTCTTGTTCATTTTGTTCATTTCTTCCTCCTAAAAATTCTGTTTTTCTACTGAGCGATCTAGAGCGCCCGTCTTCGAAGCGCTGTGATCGCAACTCCTTGTATATCGTCAGTTTTCACCGGGCCAAATACGCGACTGTCCGTAGCATCTTGGCGCGCATCGCCCAAGACGAACACCTCGTCACTTCCCACAATCAAGGGAAAGTCGATATCGGTCGTATAACGCAAGGTATCCTGATAAATGTCAGGCTCTTGCACTAGGGCGTCGTTGATTATGAGGCCCTCTTCGGTGACATCGACCTTGTCGCTCGGTAGAGCAATGGCGCGAAGCACCTGTGTGTGACCTTGCGTGGCCATCACCACGAGATCGCCTGCTCGATAGGACGTAGCGAGCCGCGAATACAGAACCAGATCACCATCTTTGAGCGCCGGATACATTTCGGGCCCAGTATGGTAGTGCAGCCCATATACCACGGTAAAGAGCAATAGTACGATCGTGATGAGCACAACAATCTTGAGCATTAGACCCATTTCACACCTCCTTTCTTCGATTGAAAGCATCGTTGGTTATCTTGAGAGGGATTACGCTGGTCGTAAGTATCAGCGCAATGATCGCAGAGGCGATCTCGATATCAGATGTGGGGATGCCACTGGGTACGATAACTTCCGTCGGCGTCTTGCGATAGACGAAGAAGACCGTCGTGGCTTCGATGACCGGATCGATGAGTATCGATTGACCTGGTATATAGTTCGGTGGTGTATAACTTCCCACTGCATATCCCAAGACGGTGAAGCCGTCTTTGGGTGGAATCGATTTGGCGTAGATCGCCGAGCCCAGCGAGACATAATCGATGGTGTCTGCGGCTATCGGGATACCCTGCTCGTCGACATATTTCTCAGTGATGACATGATACGCTGCGATCCTGACCGGCAATACCATGTTGTTCGCACTGTTGTTGTGTGCGTTATAACCACCCCGTGTCTTGATCGCGTAGATCTGCAGATTGCTATCACGATCTCGCACGACCATACCCAGCACCGATGAGCTCCCCTTTGCGAGGATGTTATCGATACGTGGTGTACTGCGATCGC
>WQXV01000127.1 GCA_009781565.1 Actinomycetes bacterium | reverse complement strand
TTCGTCTTCGGCATCGTCGTGGGAGTCGCCCGATTCTCAAAACTGCCGGTCATCAGCCAGATTGCGACCGTCTACATCGAGGTATTGCGCAATATCCCTCTGATGCTCGTCATCCTTGCTTGTTTTCTCGTGTTCCAACTCAAAGATATGGTGGCCGCCATCACCGGGCTGACCATCTTTACCACCGCTGTCGTTGCCGAGATCGTGCGCGGCGGCCTCAATTCGATATCAAAGGGCCAATGGGAAGCGGCACGCTCCCAAGGCATGACCTATATACAGATACTGCGTCATATCGTACTGCCACAGGCGGTCGTCAAGATGATCCCGCCGATGGTCTCGCAGTTCGTGACCGCGATCAAGGACAGCTCGTTCGCGATGTATATCGGGGTGTTCGAGCTGGTGCGTCGGTCAGACGTGCTCAAATCGCTGTTCACCAACGTGAACCAGATCCTGATGATCTACGCGGTCGTTGCCGTCATCTATTTCGTCGTCAATTTCATCCTCTCGTCCTATGCGCGCTATCTGCAAAAGAAGATGTCGGTGGGACGTGGAGCGATCGGATCGTAGAGAGGTAATCATCATGTCAGTCGGAACAAAACTTGCCACGCTGCGCGAATCACATGGGCTCAGCCAAGAAGAGCTCGCCGCGCGTGCGGGCTGTGAAGTCGCGACCATAGCCGATATAGAGAATGGGTCCGCCGTTCCCTCTTTGGCACCGTTGATCATGCTCACAAGGGCCCTCGGTGTGCGCCTGGGCACCTTGCTCGATGATGACAAGGGACTCGGACCGGTCGTCACCACCGCGGCTGAGCTGGGAACGCGTGCAGGTAGTGCCAGTCTGGAGACCGGTACCGCTGACGCGCCGCTGGATTTCTACTCGCTTGCAAAGGGAAAGATATCGCGCCACATGAATCCGTTCCTGATCGATGTGGCCGCTCACCAAAAGAGAGATCTCGACTCGCATGAAGGCGAGGAGTTCATCCATGTGATGGAGGGGCTGCTCGAGATCGAATATGGAAAGGACACTTTCGTACTCGAACCCGGCGATTCGATCTATTATGATTCGATCGTCCCGCATCAGGTCAGATGCTCCGGTGACGAGTCGGCCCGTATCCTTGCGGTGGTCTATGCCCCCGCGTAGAGCGCGCGTACGTCAATCGCGCATCGTGCACGAATAATCACACAGACAGGTGAGAAGATGGAACAACTGCACACTGACCTTTCCATAGGTCAATACTTTGAACAGATGGCCGCTGCCCATCCCGATCGAGACTTCGTGGTCATGCCCGATCGAGGGCTGCGCTGGAGCTATGCGCAGTTTGACGAGCGGGTCGACAACCTGGCAAAAGCCCTGCTCGTGCGGGGTATCAAAGCCGGCGACCACGTCGGAATCTGGGCGCGTAACGTACCCGATTGGCTCACGTTCATGTTCGCCACCGCCAAGATCGGAGCGGTGCTGGTGACGGTCAATCCGGTCTATAAGAGCCATGAGTTGGCCTACGTGCTCAAACAGGCCGATCTCAAGGCGCTTGCGATCATCGATGCGTATCGCGATGTCGACTATGTCAAACTGGTGCGCGAGCTGATCCCCGAGTCGCTGACCGATGAACGTGGACAGCTTGCCAGCTCTGAGTTTCCCCAGCTCAAGATGCTGATCTATCTGGGGCCGGAGAAATACAAGGGCTTCTTTTCGATGCCTGAGCTGTTACTATTGGGCGAGCACACCGATGACACAGAACTTCGTGCAGCAGTTGCCGCGACCGGACCCGATGAAGTCGTCAATATGCAATATACCTCGGGGACGACCGGTTTTCCCAAGGGAGTACAGTTGACCAGTCGCAACATCTTGAACAATGGGTTCTTCATCGGTGAGCGCCAGCGCCTGACCGGGGAAGACCGCGTCTGTCTGCCTGTGCCCCTGTTCCATTGTTTCGGGTGCGTGCTGGGCATCATGGCGATCCTGACCCATGGAGCGACCACGATACTACTCGAGGAGTTCAATCCATTCCTGGTGCTTGCCGCAGTCGAGAAAGAGAAAGCCACGGCACTCTATGGCGTGCCGACGATGTTCATCGCTGAACTTGAGCATCCCGCGTTCGATCAGTTCGACCTGTCCAGCCTGCGTACCGGTATCATGGCAGGATCTCCCTGTCCGGTCGATATCATGAAGCGGGTCGTCGACGACATGCACTGTAAAGACATCACGATAACCTATGGGTTGACCGAGGCATCTCCAGCTATGACGATGAGTGATGTGACCGATCCGCTTGAAGCGCGCTGCGAGACGGTCGGCAAGAAGATGCCGGTCAGCGAAGTCCGCATCATCGATCCCGAGACCGGAATCGAATGCCCACCGGGAGTTCCCGGCGAGATGTGCGCACGTGGCTATAACGTCATGAAGGGTTACTACAACATGGAGGACGCGACAGCCGAAGCGATCGACGAGGATGGCTGGCTGCACAGTGGTGACATCGGGACCCTTGACGAGGATGGCTACTATCGCATCACCGGACGCATCAAAGATATGATCATCCGAGGCGGCGAGAACATCTATCCGCGTGAGATCGAGGAGTTCCTCTATCCCATGGACGGGGTCAAGGATGTGCAGGTCGTCGGTGCCCCTGACGAGAAGTATGGCGAGATCGGGGCGGCGTTCATCATCAAGAACGAGGGAAGCGATCTGAGTGCTGACGAGGTACGCGAGTACTGCTATGACCGGATGGCGCGCTACAAGGCTCCTAAGTACATCTGTTTCGTCGAAGAGTTCCCCATGACCGGTAGCGGCAAGGTCAAGAAGTTCATGCTGCGAGACCAGATCGCCGAGTGGCTCGAGGATGGGACGGTCGAACCCGCTCCTACGTACAAACTGAGCGCATCATAGGGCGCTTGGCGGAGGCGGGACAATTTCTCCGTAGCCGCTGAGGAAGTAGGGCTGAGATCCACGTGCGAAGCACGTTAGCTCAGTCCGTAAGCGCAGGTGAGACTACAGGCTCACCGGAGCGATGTGACGTAGGCAAGGAAAATTCGTCCCGCGAGTCAAGCGCCTATACTCAACTCAATATGGACACTCCGTAGAATGTCGTCTGCACTTTTGAGCATGTAGTATACTCGTTGAAGTACGAAATGATGTAGTATAGCGTGCTTGCGGCACGTGCGGAAAGAGGAGTGAACAGTATGAGTGACCAGGATTTCTTTTTTGACGATGAGGTAGTCGAAGAGACCGTGGAAGACAAAGCGGCGAAGAAAGCCGCAAAAGCCGAAGCCAAGGCAGCTCGTGAAGCGAAGGCAATGCGCCGCGCCGCCCAGGATGCTGGTGAGTACTCTGGCCCCACGATCACAGCGACGATCTGTGCGCTTGCAGCGCTCATCGCGCTTCTGATCGGTATCATCGGTGGCATCTTCATCGGTCGCGCGCTCGTCCCGACCACCCCCGCGGTGACCAATACCGGTACTGGTGGAAGCGGCATGGGTGGCATGGGCAACGGAAATGCGCCAGTACTGACCGATGAGCAGATGCAGC
>WQXV01000126.1 GCA_009781565.1 Actinomycetes bacterium | reverse complement strand
TCCCAGCGAGGTAGCGCTTGCTTGTGCCTCTTCAGTCGCGCAGAAGTCTGCGAACTCCTCGATCACCTGTTTTTGTTCGGCGCTCAGATGTGAGTTGAAAGCATAGAGGGGAGAATCATGGCGCAGTCCGACCGGCGTGTACTTCCAGTCGTTGAGTTTGGGATCCGACCTCCATGATTGGTACTCGCTGATGATCGCATCGGCCAGTCCGTTGCTTGCAACTTTGACCATCTCGGCGGTGGTTGGACTGACGGGCGGGATCTTATTCGATAACTCCTGCATCTTTGCTCGTGAGGTCTCAGAGAATGGATTGCTGCGATCGAAGGTAAGAAGCTGCTGGATCATGATGTTGAGACCGGTCGAAGATATGTTGGGGTCGGTCTGCGCGAGAATGAGATCATCGTTGAGTATCGCCTGCACCACGTTCTCTATCGTCACCTGACCATATTTGGCCGTGAAGTCCTGGTGGGTCTGCGGCTTCATCAAGATACCAGCGGTGTTCTTGGTCATGCTATCGGTCACAAGATCCAATGACACCCCTCGTGCCTTGAGCATCTCTGCCCAGAGCACGTTGGAGGGGGTATAAGCTGCAGGAATATGGGTATCGGTCGCGATATAGCCGACCGCAGAGCCGGAGGCGATGGGTCTGATCGATACCGAACGCCTCTCATTGTTGAACCGTTTCGCCTGGATATCAAGCCATCCACTGGCGTCCTTGGTCGACTTCTCGGTCGATGAGAAGATCTCGACATCGACCTGTCCGTTGCCGACCACCGAGAGAGGATATTTGACATCGATAGCGGGCAGTTCGTTGATGGAGCCTTCAGTCCCGACCCAACTGTTATCAGGCTGTGGGTCCGTGTGGGTGACCTTGACCCGGCTCGCGAGAGCGGAAAGCTTCTCCTTTGCTTGGTCATAGGTCAGGTTGTCATCAGAGATGAAGCTGCTCGTGAGTGAATCACAACCTGATAGCACCAACGTCAAGACCATGGCAGACGCGACCATGAACGCGATCGCAGCTCTCGTATTCTTCATGACGGCTACCTCTCCCTAGGTATGAGCGACCATATCACGTAGCACTAACAGATACGCCTCGAGCTCGTCGTTGCTGCTCGACTTGTTCGCGCTGATCAGCGATGCCACATGCTTTCTGGTCTCAGAGCATTTTCCCAACAAGCTGTAGTTCTTGCCGAGCTGCTCATTGATTATCATACGAAAATCGCCCAGATCGGTATTTGTCTGATCCTCGAACGAGATACCGAACAGGATGACGGGCTTGAGATTCTCACAGACCGCATCTTGTACCGATACGAGCAGTGATGAGACATCGTCCCAGCTTTCCTTCGCATTACTGAGGAGCAGAACTTCTTCGAGCTGCGCCTGTTGCTTCTCGATATTATCGAGTTGTGCGATGCACTTATCGAAATCGGGGATCAGCGCCGGATGATGGCTTTTTTGATGCTGGAGTTCGTTTCGTATCACCGCAGGATCGTTCTTGGTCGCAAGGATTCCCGCGCGATCAAGCTGAGGTTTCTTGGTCGCGGCTTTTCGGATCGCAGGAATCGCACCGGCGGCCATGACCAGAGCTCCGATCCCGGCAAGCGCCCATGATCCTGCCAACGCCACATTGGCTGCCCCCAGTCCCGCCTCGACGATGATGGCAGTGCGTAGCACGGTCGCCGTGGCGACCGCGACTCCACCTGCCGCAACGGTTGCGGCCCCTGTTGTCAGTGTCTTACGCACGTCCTGCCACTTCTAGTGCTTTGTCTCTCATCTCAGCTTCGAGTGCGCGCATCTTGACCTCTCCAGCGAGGCGCTCTTCGCGGCCTTTCTCCTGAATACGTAGCACCTCGTCAAGCGTCTCGAGGATGTTTCGTTGAGTCTTTTCCAGTGTCTCGATATCGATCACGCCGCGCTCGGATGCCTTGGCCACCGCGACCGTGCCAGACTTGAGGTTCTCGGCGTTGCGCACCAAGAGCTCGTTGGTCGTATCATCGACGGCTTTCTGAGCTTTTGTGGCTTCTGCCTGGTTGACCAGACACAGCGCGATCTGCATACCCTGTTTCCAGATCGGAATGGTGTTGATGATCGTCGACTCGATCTTGGCTATCATCGCGGCATTACCTGCCTTGATCAGACGTATCTGAGGTGCGGTCTGCATCGACACGACGCGCGTCAGCTGAAGATCGTAGAGACGCTTCTCCAACAGATTCATAGCTTCGGCAAAGCGTTGCACTGCCTCAAGCTCAGCTTCATCTCCTGATCGTTGCGCTTTGTCTTTGAGGACCTCAAGCTCGTCGACCGCTTGAGCCAGGCGCTGCTTACCCGCCAGGATATAGAGGGTCAGATCGCGATAATACGAAAGGTTGTTCTCATACATCTTATCGAGCAGGTTGTTATCAGCTTGCAGAGAGCGACTGTGGGCTTTGAGTTTGTCGGCTACCTTGTCGACCGTTGATTCCAGTGTCGCATATTTGGCTTGCATCTTTGCCAGCGATGCCGCTCCGACCTTCCAGAGCTTGCCCAGACCTTTGGGCTGATCTGCCGGATTGAATCCTTTGAGATCGACCATCAGGTTACCGATGAGCTTGCCGACCTCGCCCAGATCCTTGCCGCGCGCACTACCCAACGTCTGTGAGATCTTTTGTTGCGCGCTGGTCCCGTATGCCTGGATGTCATTGCTGTTGAAGACGATGGATTCGGCATATTGGTCCACGAGGTTTTGCTCGTCATCATTGAGCTCGAAAGTATTGCGCTCCTTGAGAATATCGATAACGTCACCATCAGGTATGCTTAACTCGGTTATTTCGCTCATGATCCAGCCTCTCTGTATCCGCAAGTACTACCATTCTACTATTGGACGCACTTTTTCCGGTCTATCCGATTCATGTTATCAGTGTGTTATTGAGAAGCTCGCGCAGATATTGCGATCTGGTACTCTTCGATGCTTTGGCGCGAGCATCAAGTAAGTCGCGGTAGGTTTCTGGAACCTTGAAAGCAATGGTCACCAGATTCTCATTAGGATACAGCTGGGGACGTCCAGGAGGTGCTATCACCCACTCACCATGAGTTCCCGGAATCTCTCCCTGATCACATGCATCTCCCATTTCCTCGATCTTCTCATCTGTCAGGATCTGACCACCTTTTGTCTTATACTCCATCTCTCGCCCCTTTCTGCAATCCCAACTCGGCTCGCATTGTTTCAGCTAATTTCATTGCATGATAGACCAATATCGATCCATTCTCCAATTCAACACCGACCATCTGCAACAGTCGACCTTTCTTCTCCGCTCCAACTGCAACATAGTAGCCTGGAAAACTATAGCTCCTTCGACTGATTGCGATGGCGTTCTTCCATGCACTGATTACATCATCGTCTTTGATATTTCGCCTTTTCTTGCTAACACGCGGATGTATGACCAGTTGTTGCATCTCGACTCCTTTTTGTTATACTTAATTGTATCACATAACTAACAGCAGAAGAAGCTCCGTCCTCCCTATCTCTTACATCTGCAGACGACAAATCCTCCATATGCCGCTCACTTTTATACATTCTTTCTGATAGGCTAGCCTTGTATAAATG
>WQXV01000125.1 GCA_009781565.1 Actinomycetes bacterium | reverse complement strand
TCACGATGATCGATGATGGCGATGTCGCCTGCATTGAGCCGTTTGGTGAGGTCTTTGGTCCGTTTGTCGAGTCGCGCGACGCCGCTATAGTCCATAGTGCTATCGTACCTCACCTATCCTGCATGGCCTGGTTCAGCCTTGCGCATTCTTGAAAAGTTCACGGGCATGCTCGCGCGCGGTCTGACCGGTCTCACCGGCGAGCATGCGGGCGATCTCTTCCTCGCGCAGGTCGCCATCGAGGCGCTCGACGCTGGTCGCGACATCCTCGGCGACGGTGTGTTTGGTGACCCGGTAGTGAGTATCGGCAAACACGGCTACTTGAGCCAGATGGGTCACGACCAGCACCTGATGGGTTTGGGCCAGGTGTGCCAATCGTCGACCGATCAAGGCAGCTGCCGCACCTCCGATCCCAGCATCGATCTCATCAAATACCAAGGTCTGAGCGTCATCGCTGCGTCCCAGCACCCCTTTGAGTGCCAGCATCACCCGTGATATCTCTCCCCCACTGGCGATCTTTGCCAGCGGGCGCATCGCGGCGTTGGGGGCAGGCTGGTATAAGATCTCGATCTGATCGGGACCGGTGCGGTTGAACTGCTCGAAGGCGAGCTCCTCGCACTCTATCGTGAAACCCGCATCTTCCATATCCAGCGATATCACCCCTGCGCGCAGCTCTTCGGCCAGCATGGCAGCAGCTTTTGTCCGCGCTTGGTGCAGCGCTTGAGCGCTGCTTTGTAACTCAGCACGTGCCTGATCTCTGCGGCGCGTGGCTTCCTCGAGTTCGATATCACTGTTCTCGGTGAGTGCAAGGAGCGTGGTGAGCCGCTCCTTTCGCTCGAGCACCGCATCGAGTGAGGGACCGAATCGCCGTTTCAAGCCGTCGAGCGCGCCAAGCCGTGTCTGGGTCTCTTCGAGTTTCGCATCATCATCTTCAAGGGAAGCAGCGATGTCACGCAAGGTGATGCTTGCTTCATCGACCTCGATCGAGATCTGGTCGAGCGCTTCGACGATGCCGGTGAGACGCCCGTCAAAACACACGACCTCATGCAGGACGTCACGTGCCGTGCCGAGCTTGTCGAGCGCGCTGCCCTCCCCCCGCAGGGATTGCACTGCCTCCCGGATCGCTTCATTGAGCTCACCGGCATGCTGGAGCGCGGGAAGCATCTCTCCCAGCTGATCATCCTCACCCGGCTGGGGATCGATTGCTTCGATATCTTGTAATACGATACGTCCTGCCTCGATCTCTTCAGCACTTTTATCGATCGTGGCGCGCAACTCGTCAAGATGCCGTGTCGCCTCGCCATAAAGTTCAAAGGACTCCTGATAGGAGGCCAGGTCATCCTCGAGGTGCTTCGCGCCCCACCGATCGAGCAGAGCTTGATGAGTGGCTGGGCGCAGCAGCGCCTGATGATCGTGCTGCCCATGCAGGTCGATGGTCGGACCGAGTACCTCTGAGAGGCGACCGACCGTGACCAGCTCGTCATCGAGAGTGCACCGATTACGCCCCGTTATACTGAGCTGGCGTGTTGCCAGAACCTCGCCTGACTCCCCGATATCGCTGAACCGTGCTTCGATACGGGCGCTGTCGGCACCCCGTGCAATGAGTGAGAGGTCACCGCGCTCACCGATGATGAGTTTGAGTGCATTGAGCAGAACGGTCTTGCCAGCGCCCGTCTCACCGGTAAAGACGGTCAGTCCCCGACCAGGCTCGATCCAGGCCTCTTTAATGAGCGCGACATCACGAATATGGAGCTCATCAAGCATCGCGGTGCTGCCTCATCTGATATCGTATCGTGGGTTCTCGCTCCTCTTTGGCATAGCTTGATGGGCCTGCCTTAGAGACCGGAGAAGAAATTCTGCGCCACGGTGTCGTAGAACAGACGACTGTCCAGTTTTATGAGCTCGAGCTTTTGCGCCGATGGTTTTATCTTGATCGCGCCGATCTTGGCATCAGGCAACTCGAGCGGTTGCCCATCGACCACGACCATGATGTCGGAGCGGAACTCCTCGGGTAGCGTGATCGATACCACATCGTCGGCGGCGGTGATCATCGCGCGCGCCACTAAGGTGTGTGATGCAAGCGGTACGATGACCATGCCATCGTAGCCGGGAGACACGATCGGCCCTCCCGCCGAAAGCGCATAGGCGGTCGATCCGGTCGCGGTCGCCACAATCAACCCGTCTCCGCGGATCGAATAGATCGCGTGCCCGTTGATTGCCAGAGAGGTCGCGACGACCTTGGCATTGGCTCCTCGACCTACCATGACCTCGTTAAGCGCGGTAACGCGTATCGGCTCGGTCTGTCCCTCGATCTCGATGATGACCTCGAGTAATGCGCGTGCCTCCTTGTTGGCCTCATCGGTCAGCGCGTAGTCGAGCGCATCGATAAGATCGGTTGAGATCGCCCCTGAGAGGAAGCCGAGCTTGCCGAAGTTTATCCCGATAATGGGCGCAAGTGCATGCTCGAAGAGGTGGAAAGCCCACAGTAGGGTGCCGTCGCCCCCCAGCGCGACAATACGATCCGGCCCCTTCGATGCTGCAGCACTCTCAACAGAATCGATGATCTGCACAGACGCACCTCGCTTCGCGAGATGTGCTTGAGCCTGTGCGGCGGCTTGCACCGCATCAGGCAACATCGTGTTTATGACCACCGCTACATGCATGCATAGATTGTAGCATGCAGCGCTGTGCGCACCTGTGACAGTTGTGACAAAAAAAGGTCCTATAATGGAGGTAGTGTCGAGCTTGAGGAAGGATAGATCATGACCCACACCTCTGAACAGTTAGCTGTCGGATCACCTTTGAGTGAGGAGGCTACACAGGGACTTGGGAGTCGAGATATCACCCGTCGGTCATTTCTTCTCACCGTTGGCGCACTCGGACTTGCCGCCTCTACGGTACTGAGCGGTTGTGCAGGGAGCGATGACGAGGTCGCGAGCGAAGCTGAGGATATCTCGACCGAGGTCGATAACGCAACGCCCACCGATATCCGCAGCAGGATCCTAGGTGTCGATGCTGAGATCGAATTGGGCGACGGAACCTTAGCACCTCTGATCAACTTCGACAATGCTGCGACCACCCCGGCTTTTCTCGAGGTGGCTGCAGAGATCGAGGCCCAGCTTGCCTACTATGGATCGATCGGACGTGGCTGGGGCCAAAAATCTGCCCACTCGACCGAGATCTATGAGGCGGGACGTATGGCAGTGATGGATTTCGTCAACGCCGATCAAGACAAGAACACGGTCTTTTATGTCAACAATACGACCGATGGGCTCAACAAGCTCTCCTCGGCGCTGATCGAGAGCAAAGAGGACATCGTGCTCACCACGCGCATGGAACATCACGCCAACGATCTGAACTGGCGCTTGCGTGGTACGACGATCTATGCCGAAGTCGACGAACTGGGAAGGCTCAAACTGGACGAGGTTGAGCGGTTGCTCAAGGAGAACGACGTCAAGATCGTGTCGGTGACCGCTGCTTCGAACGTGACCGGCTATGTCAACGATGTGCATGCGATCGCAAAGCTTGCCCATGCCAACGGCGCGCTGATCGTCGTCGATGGTGCGCAGATCGTAGCCCATCGTGAGTTCTCGATGACCGG
>WQXV01000124.1 GCA_009781565.1 Actinomycetes bacterium | reverse complement strand
ATCCCCTCAGGTTGCATATACATGACCCTCAGCCAGAAGGGATCGGGTAGCGCGCAGAGCGTGTCGATCAGTTTGACCAGTGACGCGTCCTCGGCTAGATCCTTGCCGTATTGGGTCGTATCCTGCGCAACGAGGACGATCTCGCGCGCTCCGCTGGCAATCAGGCTTTCGACCTCTTCCACGATCGCGGAGATCGGGCGGCTCGCATAGGGCCCTCGGATGGACGGGATCGTGCAGTACGAGCAGGCGCGATCACACCCGTCGGCGATCATCACGTACTCGCTTGGTCCTCGAGCCTTGCGTCGGTTCTCGACCGAAAGAGAGCTCTTGGTCCGCTCGTCGTGGGGACCGGTATCACCTACCACCTCGGGCGTTTCGTCTCGACCATCCTGTCCCGCTACTAACCGCTCGAGATGAGCTACGATATCGCGCTCGTCGTTGACCCCGAGGCAGAGCGATACCTCGCTCAGCTCATCGGAGAGCTCCGTCCCATAGCGGCTTGCCAGACAACCGACCACTACGATGTGCCTTCCTCGTCGCGCCGGTAACCAGTCGCGCACGGTGTCGAAGATGCATTCGAGTGACTCCTCGGTGGCGCTGGTGATGAATCCACAGGTGTTGATGATGGCGATATCCGCCAACTCGACCTCGTCGACGACCACGAAGTTCGAGCCGTGCAGCAGCGTGCGCATCCGTGCGGTATCTGCTTCGTTCTTGGGACATCCCAAGGTTATGAAGCCGACGCGGTGCACCTCGCTGGATCGAGCACTCATGAAGGGTTGGTCAGCCCGCTAGCGGTAGTTGATGTACTGGAGTGGGATATCGTAGTCCTTCTCCTTGAGGAATGCGATGACATCTTGTAAGACATCGCGTGACGGTGATGACACCCTCAGTTTATCGCCTTCGATCTGCGTCTTGGCCTTGAATTTTTCGGCCTTGATATCCTTGTTGATCTTTTTGACCAGATCTTCCTCGATACCGGAGACGATCGTACCGAGGTAGCGCACACTACCACCGGAGGCCGGTTGCGGATCGGACCAGCGCACGGCTTTCAAGTCGACTCCTCTGCGCACCAGTTTGGTACCCAGTACATCCTTGACCTGTCCTGCCACAAAATCACTGGGCGCTGTCAAGGTCAGAAGCTCGTCACCCTTACTCAACTCGAGCGTGGCGCCACTGCCTTTCAGGTCGTAGCGCTGGCGCAACTCGCTCGTCGTCTGATTGTACGCGTTGTCGATCTCCTGCATATCGACCTGCGAGACCACATCGAAACTGTTATCCTTTGCCATCTGACTACTCTCCTTCTGCAGACGTTCCGGTCAATGCATTACGAAGCGCTTCTTCTGCCGCGCCTTCAAGCTCACCATCATCTGTACTGCCCTCGGCCGTCGGTGTCTCTTCGGTCGACTCGGTGGTGATCGTCTTGAGCGGTGCCTTGGGAGTGGACGGATCGCCGAATACGAAGGTGCTCAGGGCCCACACCAGCGCACCGGTCACGATGATGACCGCCAACAGAGGCCAGATGACCTTCCAGGGGATCTCATGGGTGTCGGTCGAAGCCCGATCGGTATGTTGGGCACGATCGAAGGTTCCGCGCCCTTTGATCTGTTCGGGTCTCATCTCCTCGGCAATGCCAGCGGCGAGCTCATCGCTATCCAGACCGAGGTATTGGGCATATGAGATCACGAACCCTTTGGTGTGCCCGATCGAGGGGAGTGCTTCGTAGTCGCCCTCCTCGATCGCAGTCAAGAACGCTTGTCTGATGTGCGTGTGCGTCGATATCTCACTCAGTGATATACCGCTATGGGACCGAGCCTCTGACAGGATCTCTCCAACTCGTTGTGCCATCTATCCCTCCTCACCCGGGTCTTGCTTATCGTAGTCAAGATCGGGGTTCTCTACGGTAAAGCGCAGGCGGGCGAGCATTTCAGCATCGACCAGCACCTCGCGCGGTTTCGAGCCATCGGGCGGTCCCACGATCCCGTGTTCCTGCAACATGTCCATGATGCGGCCAGCACGGGCGTAGCCTACCTGGAAGCGACGTTGGATCGAGCTGGTCGAGCCGAACCCTTGTGTGACCGCCAGCTCGGCGGCATCCCACATGAGCGGGTCGACCTCACGACCGCTCCCGCCACCGATCAGCCCGGAGCTTCCTATCTCGATGGTCAAGATGTCCTCATGATACTCAGGGGTGCCCTGCTCTTTGAGGAAGTCGGTGACGCGATCGATCTCCTCCTCAGAGACGAAACAGCCCTGGATACGTTTGGGCTTGGCCCAAGCCGGCGTCGAGAAGAGCATATCGCCCAGACCTGTCAGACGCTCGGCGCCCGGCTGATCCAAAATGATGCGCGAGTCCATCGAAGTCGCCACCGAGAACGCGATTCGATTGGCGATGTTGGCCTTGATCAGACCGGTGATCACGTTGGCCTCGGGTCGTTGTGTGGCCACGATCATATGGATACCGGCGGCGCGCGCCAGACCGGCCAGTCGCGCGATCGAGGCTTCGACTTCTTTGGCCGCCACATGCATCAGGTCTGCCAGCTCGTCGATGACGATGACCAGATAGGGCATCTTCTCGGCCCATTCCGGAGCCTTCTTCGAGTTGAGCAGCGCATCATAGGCGCTGATATCTTTGACTTTGGCACGTTGTAGCACCTTCAGACGCCGATCCATCTCCGCGCAGGCCCAGGCAAGTGCTGAGGCGGCTTCTTTCGCTTCTGTCACCACCGGGACATACAGGTGGGGTACGTCGTTATACTGTGCCATCTCGACACGTTTGGGATCGACGAGGATCAGACGCACCTCGGCGGGGGTAGCACGCATGAGTATCGAGATCAGCATGGCATTGAGCGCGACCGATTTACCTGAGCCGGTCGTCCCTCCCACCAGCAGATGGGGCATTTTTGCCAGATCGCCGGTGATCGACTCGCCGGCGACATCCTTACCGATACCGAGCCACAGCGGGCCACCGACACTATGGGCTGGCAGGACGTCGCCCAAGGTGACCGACGATCTCTTGGTATTGGGTACCTCGATACCGACATATTTCTCACCCGGAATGGGGGCCAATATGCGGATGACGGGTGCGGCAAGCGCGAGCGCCAGATTATCGTTGAGCTTGGTGACCTGGTTCAGGCGCACATCCGGAGCGATCTCGAGCTTGAACAGTGTCACGGTCGGCCCCGGCACCCAGCCCACACAGCGTGCGGGAACTCCAAAGACGCCGAGGGTGTCCACGATCGTGTCGGCGGTGGCCTGGAGCTCGCCGTCCTTGATCGCCACGGTACGCGGATTGGTCTCGGCACTCTTCGAGAGGAACGCCGGATCGGGCAGGACGAATCCGTCTTCGAGGACCCGCGTCGAGCTGTCCTCGCCTTTGATCTTGACGGTCTTGGGATCCTCGACGATAGCCTCATCGGTCAGTGCAACAGTCTCTTTGTCCCTCTGGCCCTTCTTCTCGTTGATGACCTGGGTAGCCGACTCATCACGATCGATCACGTGGGAAAAGTCCATCTGGTCGGTGCCTTCATCGGCGAAGGTGGTATGGGCCCGCGAACGCTTCTGCGAGCGTCCCGCATCAGCTGCATCGATACGCGTGGTATCGCGCGGCAGGT
>WQXV01000123.1 GCA_009781565.1 Actinomycetes bacterium | reverse complement strand
TCATCGCTTGCACAAGTACTGCACCTTTCTCGAACTCTTGGAGCGACCCTCAGCTCAATTATGCTGAATTACCCGAGAAGTGCAACTGTCTGGATACCTCGCGTATCAGAAACCAGCACATGCGCCATTGTCTGGTTTTTTTGAGATTGACCGAACCGAGAAACAAGACCCGATACAATGATGGGGCGGAAAGGAGCAGGTGTGGATCAAAAGTCACTGATGTCAATAAAAGAGTTCTCGCAACTCACCGGGATCAGCCAATCCACGCTTCGTTATTATGACGAGATCGGACTGTTTCATCCCAGTGTGAGAAAACCGAACGGGTATCGCTATTATTCAGTCGAGCAGATCACCGCCGTCAATTTTGTGCAGGTGATGAGCTTTCTGGGAGTTCCCCTCAAAGATATCAAGGGACTGGCCGATGAGCGTGGTCCTCGGCAACTGTCATCGGAACTGCTCGGGCACAGCGTCCATCTGAGCGAGGAGTTGCGCAAGATATCTGAGCTCTATTCACTCATGGGTGTCTATCAGCAGCTCATCAATGAAGGTATCAGTGTCAAAGAGGGGGAGATATCTTTGAGAGAACTGGCTGCTACTCCCATTGCGATGGGGCCTCCGACCACATTTACCAGCGACGCTGATTTCCACGAGCCATTCATGGAGTTCTATGAAGACGCGAACGCTCACAAAGTCAATCTCGCGTATCCCATCGGAGGGTATTTCAAAGACATGGATTCGTTTTCCATGGCACCTGGTTCGCCCGATCGATTCTTCTCGCTCGATCCGTCCGGTACCGATCAGATCGCTGCGGGCACCTATCTCATCGGCTATACCCGTGGTTATTACGGGGTGGTCAACGACCTGCCGCAGCGTCTGATCTCTGCAGCAGAAAAGCACCAGGTCAGATTCAGTGGTCCTGTCTACAAGCTGGTCATTCTCGACGAGGTCAGCGAACCCGATCCCAAGAACTACCTCCTGCGCGTCAGCGCGCTCGTAGAACCACTCTAGATCTATCTCTCGATCTGGGTGTCGATCTACCTGAGAGCATGATGCTTCCAAGTAGAGCAAATCTCAGCTCAAAACCACCATTTTCGCAATAAAACCCTCAAGCAGCTTGAGGGTTTTCGTTCTTTTTATGGCTTGAGATGAGGCACAAAGCTCCATAAATCTTATCGTTCTGATCGCATATTCATCGGGAGATCCAAGGGTTGCGCAGATAGTGTGAATGGGTCCTCAGAGGGCTGGACTCTCAAGTTACTCCAACCGATATCTTCTTAAAAGGCGCGAAACAAGAAACGTGTACATACCCATTTGGAGGAGATCTGGATATGAGAAGAACAAGAGTATATAGCCTGCTGCCCCTGCTCATCATCATGGCATTGCTGTTGGTGCAGGCGCCTTTCACTGCGGCAGCGACGTTGGGGCGCGTTGAGAGACCGGTGTTCGGTCTACCCAGCGAGCGACTCGAAAATGACGCGATCGACCATGAGATCGTGCTCGATCCAGCAGACGAACATCTCGACCGTGACGACACAACGCATATGCCGCACGGCTCCCTTGAGACCAGTGAGGTCGCACGACCCGAAATTATGATCGGGCAGAGCGAGGTCACTTCAGCGACGGTTTTAGCAAGTCCCAAAGACCTCACCAATACCGATACGATCGATCTGTCGACCACCACCACCAGTGGTAAGGGCTATACCGTCAGCGGGAAAGCAGCCCCCTATACCAATCCTAACTGGCCGGCACAAAATCCCGATCGTGGACTCGCCTTTACCACGGCGGCAAACGGTGGTATCTACCGCATCATCCAAAGTGGCTTGCGGGCGACCCCACCTGACAAGAATGCCCCAAAACAGGACACCGCGATATTCGTGGCGATCTCGATCCCTCAAGACGTCAAGGTCACCTTGGTGCTCAGTGAGATCGATCTTGCGGGGTCCATCACCTTGACCGGTTCGGGCAACGCTACGATTATGCTTGACGGTTTAAGCTATATCCGACGCAATGTAGCGGTCCCTGCGGGAACCCAAGTGACCTTCGACAGTTTGTGCGGTTCGGTCGATCATGATGTGCTCAAGATCACCTCGACGGCAAACGCGGTCAACTCCCAAGCGAGTATCGGTGCGAATGCTGGCGCGAATGCAGGAACGATCAACATCAATGGAGCAACGATCGATATTACCGCGCGCTCGTCCGGTGCGGGTATCGGCGGAGGCGGTGCAAACGCCTTTGGCATCGATACGGGTGGCCATGGCGGCACCATTGCTATCAACGGTGGTGTGGTCTCGGTCGTCCAATATGGAAGCGGTAATGATATGGGCACCGGTATCGGTGGAGCCGGTATCGGTGGTGGCGGAGGTAACTCGGTCGGCGGCGGTAACGGTGGGATGATCTCCATCACCGGAGGTACGGTCAAAGTCATCCAGTATACCCGCGGAGCCGGTATCGGTGGGGGCACCTTCGCAACGGCAGGAAACATCACGATCGATGGCGGAGACATCGATGTTGCGGTGGTCAACCGCTTCAATCAGACCCATGCGGGTGAGGGCGCCGCGATAGGCTCGGCAGCAGGTACGAATGCGCCGGGGCGTGGTCAGATCACTATCAACGGAGGCACGGTGCGCGCCGTTGCCGACTACACCGCCATCGGTAAGGTTCACGGTCACAACGGCCCATCTCTTGACATAACGATCACGGGAGGCTTGGTCTACGCCTACGGCAACAAAGGTCCAGGTATCGGATACTGGAGTCCCTCAAATGGTGACACGATCACGATGACCGGTGGGACCATCTATGCCGATAGCCTGAGCAATGTCGGCATCGGGGGAGATAACGATACGAATCTCCGTCTCGATGAGGGTGCGAACGTTCGCGCCTACTCGGGTGCGACCCCTGCGGCGATCAACACCAAGGACAATCAAGGTAATGGATACTTCATCAATGCCTCACTGGTCACCGCGCCATCGACAAGCAAAGCGACCACGCTCGAGGTCTATGAGGATGCGGGTGCGAGCGGTCTTCTCAAGACCCTGACACTTCCTGCAGCCTATCGGAACTTTGCTTATAGCTGCGATCGCAGTACACCACGTATCGATAACATCCTCGCAAAGGGGAGCTCATCGGTGCTGGGTATGGTCGTGCGAGATCGTGATAGCAATCTGCAGATCTACGCAATCAAGACACGGGGTGGTTATAACGCACACAACAACAGTGCGAACAACATGGTATTGCCGGTCAGGATCGCAACGTTTCATGTCATCACTGAGAAATATGTCGACGAGCAGGGTGTAGCTATCGCTGAAGATACGATCTCCCAAGTCTCGCTCAGCTCAGCATCCTACACAAAAGCGATTCCACCCAAAGATGGCTACACCGTCTTGGGATATGCAGTGGGAAGCTATATTCCACCGAACTATATACCAGGTCAATCGATACTCATCGATCCGGTCATCGAAGCCACGACGGTCTTCTTCGTCTATCGCAAGATGCCGACGGAAGTGATCGTACCCAGTGGCATCCCCACATCTAATATCGAGATCGCCTCTGCGATCATTGCGCTGATACTTACGACCAGCGTAATCCCTCTCAAGATAGCCAACGATGCTTTCAATCGAAGAAAGGAGGTGTGAAATGG
>WQXV01000122.1 GCA_009781565.1 Actinomycetes bacterium | reverse complement strand
GCAGGATTACTGTTGATGAGAACGACTTCGTAGCCATCCTCGCGAAGAGATTTGCATGCTTGCGCTCCGCTATAGTCGAACTCACAAGCTTGTCCGATCACAATAGGGCCTGAGCCGATGATCATGATCTTTTTAATATCGTCACGACGAGGCATCTAGACCACCTCTCCTTCCAACAGCTTTATGGTGCCAACGGCATCGGGATGCTCGCGCAGATAGAGCATCACCGCGCGCGTATCGACCCCATCGAGTGCTACGATGTCGTTCTCATCCAAGAATTCAGGAAGAGACTTTTCTGCACGGAAATTCGAGGGCTCATAACACATCTCCCGCACGACCAATCCTGAGATCGGGACGGTATCCGAGGTGCTGTCAGATGCGTTGACCCCATAGTTACCTATCTGCGGCATCGTCATCAAGAGGATCTTTCCTGCATGGGCGGGATCGGTGATCAGCTCCTGATGTCCGACCACCTCGGTATGGGCATGGACCGGAGCAGTCGCCTGCCCTTCTGCCGCACATGACCATCCCTCGAAAGTGGTCCCATCCTCGAAGATGAGATGAGCCTTTTTGCGATTATTCTTCACCATGTCACCTCTTTGTCTCTCAGTGCCCAGTATCCTCCAATGAGGACATCCGTGGCACATCCTTTTGCTGATTGATCGAGAAACGCGCTGTTCTTAGACCGACCTTGGAAGTAATTTAGATCGAAGGTCACCTTTTCCTTGAGATCGAGAACGGTCAAATCAGCGATCGAACCTTCCTCGATACCGATGTGATCGAGCCTCAGGACTTCACGCGGTCCATGAGCGAGTCGCTCGATAAGGGTCTCGAGCGATATCTCACCCGATGCGACCAACCGGTCGAGCAGCAGCGGTACTGCTGTCTCCAATCCCACGGTCCCATAAGCGGCCAGGTCGAATTCTCGGTCTTTTTCATGAGGAGCATGCGGCGCATGGTCGGTCGCGATGCAGTCTATCGTTCCATCACTGAGCGCCTCGATAAGCGCCAGACGGTCATCTTCAGTGCGCAGTGGTGGATTCATCTTGAGCAGGGTGTCATAGGTCGAATCGATCGCATCCTCGGTCAAGAGCAGATGATGGGGTGTCACCTCGCAGGTGACGTCGACACCTTCCGCCTTGGCTTGGCGTATGACCTCGACGGTCTCTTTGGTCGAGATATGGCAGATGTGGATCTGACATCCGGTCAACGATGCGAGCGCGATATCACGCGCAACAGCTAACGATTCTCCCAATGCGGGTGACCCTTTCATACCCAACCGGGTCGAGGCGATCCCCTCGTTGATACAGGCACCTCCGATCAAGGACTCATCCTCACAGTGCAACACAAGTGGCACATCGAGCATCGAGGCATATTCCATAGCTGTCCGCATCAACTTGTCGTTTTGGACACCGACACCATCATCGGAGAACGCGATCGCTCCCGCCGCAAGCATATCGGCCATCTCTGCCAGATGCTTGCCCTTCTGTCCGCGTGATATCGCGCCATATTGGAAGAGGAGGCAGTGCGCTTCCTCTTCTGCACGTCCAAGTACGGATTCGACTGCAGCACCGGTATCGATCACCGGGTCGGTATTGGCCATCGCGCATACGGTCGTAAAGCCTCCATGAACTGCGGCGCGTGTGCCACTTTCGATCGTCTCCTTATACTCATATCCGGGATCGCGCAAGTGCACATGCATATCGACGAAGCCAGGTACTACGATCTTTCCTTTGATGTCGACCGTATCACCCTTATCGATCTTAAGGCGTTTGCCGATCTTTTCGATACGGCCACCCTTGATGATGATGTCAGCGGACTGGTCGATCTTGCTTTGGGGATCGAGCAGCCGCGCCCCCTTAAGCAGCAGCGCCATTTTGATCACCACCCATCATCAGATACATGATCGCCATGCGTATCGCTACACCGGCACTGACTTGATCGAGCACCACACTTCGTGGGTCATCGGCAACATCAGCCGATATCTCGATCCCGCGATTCATCGGACCCGGATGCATGACGATGGCATGTTCAGGCAAGCGGTCCATCCGAGCACGGTTCATTCCGTAGAGTGCAGAATACTCGCGCATACTGGGAACGGCCGTTCCATCGGCACGTTCTCCCTGAATGCGCAAGAGATAGACGACATCGAGATCGTTGATCACCTCATCAAGTGAATAGCTGACCTCGGCTCCGAGTACTTCGGGTACCGCGGGCAAGAACGTCGGCGGAGCGATAAAGATCGGTTCAGCGCCCATCATCTTAAGCCCCGGTGCCAGTGAGCCAGCCACTCGGGAGTGAGAGATATCACCCACGATTCCGACCCGTTTCCCCTTGATCTTTCCCAGGTGTTCTTTGAGGGTGAACAGATCGAGAAGGGTCTGTGTGGGGTGTTGGTGCATCCCATCTCCCCCATTGATGATGTGAGCATTCATGCGTCGGGCAAGGATCGCGGGAGCCCCGCTGAACTTCGAGCGCACGATCGCGATATCACAAGCCATCGCATCAAGAGTTGCTGCGGTATCGGCAAGTGACTCACCCTTCTCGGTGGCCGATGAGCTTGCCGAGAAGTTGATGACGTCGGCGCCCAAACGTTTGCCCGCGATCTCGAAACTTGTTCGCGTGCGTGTACTGGGCTCGAGAAAGACATTGATAACGGTGAACCCACGCAACGTGGGCAGCTTTTTGATAGCGCGTTCATTGACCTCTTTGAATGAGTGGGCGGTCTCTAATATGGTATCGATGTCGTCGACACTGACATCGTCCATGGTGATAAGGTTGTGGCTTTTCATGATGTTGCCACTCTCTCGATGATGTCGACGCTGTCCACCTCATCGACCGGCTTGATCCGCACCAGTACCCGTTCATCATGGGCGCTGGGCACATTCTTACCGACATAGTCAGCGCGAATAGGCAGCTCACGATGCCCGCGATCGACGACAACGGCCAACTGGATCGCATCGGGTCGTCCAAAGTCCATGACTGCCTCCATCGCACATCGTATCGTGCGACCGGTAAAGAGTACGTCGTCGACGAGGATGACCGTCTTTCCCTCGACCGAGAACGGGATATCGGTCCTCTGGATCTCAGGTGCGGTGTAGAGGCGCACATCATCACGATAGAAGGTGATGTCAAGTCGTCCTACCGGCACCGTCGTACCTTCGATATCATCGATATTCTTTGCGAGTCGTTCGGCGACCGCATCACCACGTTTGACTATGCCCACGAGCACAATATCGTGGGCACCTTTGTTCGATTCAAGAATTTCGTGAGAGATACGTTTGAGCGCTCTATCTATCGCAGCGCCATCCATGACATTTTTGTCCAGTTTCATACACACCATCCTTTCCAGCCTCTCTGGACTAGATTAAAGGTTCTGATTTAGTTTAGCACACGTTCAGCGAGGTTCCTGTCGCTTCTTGGAATGTGCAAATATCGTCCGGTAAAGATCGTTGATCAGTGGTGCATTCTCAGTCTGCGCCTTCCCGGAAAGGCGTTCTAAGATAGCGGCTTCTCGCGCTGGATCAGCGATTGCGATATCACTGCTCGCCTTGATGGTGCCGACCTCATCGGTGAGCCTCATACGCTTTTCCAACAAGACGAGAAGCTCATCATCGATCGTGTCGATCTGCGCGCGCAATGCCTCAAGACCATCGGAGCGGCTCAGCGTGTCAAGATTGATCAGATT